>JBBQVZ010000001.1:0-60914 GCA_038211015.1 Actinomycetota bacterium
GTGCTCGTGCTGGGGGCCGGCTTCGGCGGGCTCGAGCTCTCCTCCCGGTTGTCGCGCGAGCTCGGCGAGCTGGTCGACGTTACGCTGATCGACCGTGCCGACGCCTTCGTGTTCGGCTTCGCGAAGCTGGACGTGATGTTCGGCAAACAGACCACCGCCGCGGTCCGCCACTCCTACCGGGACATCCAGACGCCGTACGTCCGGTTCCGACAGGAGACCGTCACGGCGATCGACCCGGTCGCGCGGCGCGTCACGACCGACCTCGATGCGTATGAGGCCGACGTCCTGGTGGTGGCGCTCGGCGCCGACTACGACCTCGCCGCGACGCCGGGTCTGGTCGAGGTAGGCAACGAGTTCTACTCGGTGGCGGGAGCCGAGACCCTGCGCGACGTGCTGCCGTCCTTCCGGACCGGCGCGGCGATCGTCGGCGTGTGCGGAGCCCCGTTCAAGTGCCCACCCGCGCCGAGCGAGGCGGCGCTCCTGCTGGACGAGTACCTGCGCGAGCGGGGCGTGCGCGACGACGTGACGATCCAGGTCGTGATCCCGTTCGGCACGCCGATCCCGCCGTCGCCCTCCACGTCCGACGCGATCCTGGCGGCGTTCGCCGAGCGGGGCATCGAGTACGTGCCCGACCGGCGCGTCGCGTCCCTCGACACGGGTGAGGTGGTGCTCGACGACGGCCGGCGCCTTCCCTTCGACCTGTTCCTGGGCATCCCGGTGCACCGGGCGCCGCAGGTGATCGAAGACTCGGGGATGGCGAAGGATGGTTGGATACCGGTCGACCCGGGGACGCTCGCGACCACCTTCCCCGGCGTCTACGCGGTGGGCGACGTCACGAGCGTGGGCACGCCCAAGGCCGGCGTGTTCGCCGAGCGCCAGGCGAGCGCGGTGGCCGACCACCTGATCGCACAGATACGCGGTGATTCCGAGCCCGACGGCTACGACGGCACGGGCACCTGTTACATCGAGATGGGGAACCACGAGGTCGGCCGTATCGACGTGGACTTCTACTCGACGCCGGGCCGACCGACCGGCACGTTCGTCGCGCCGTCGCCGGAGACGGCCGCCGAGAAGGTCGACTTCGCGTCCATCCGCCGCGCCCGCTGGTTCTCGTGACCGGGTCACCGCAGACCTGGCACTACGGCCTGATGGCCAAGTGGTGGTCGGAGTTCGTGCAGGACGGCCCCGAGATCGACTACTTCCGAACGTTCATCAAGAACGGCGGGCAGCCGGCGCTCGACGTGGGCTGCGGGACGGGCCGGTTGCTCCTGCCCTACCTCCGGGCCGGCCTCGACGTAGATGGTTGCGACGTCTCCCCGGATATGATCGCGCTCTGCGCCGAACAGGCTGCGCGCGAGCGGCTCTCGCCGGCGCTCTCTGTGCAGGCGATGCACGAGCTCGACCTGACTCGTCGATACCGGACGATCTACGTGTGCGGAGCGTTCGGGTTGGCGAGCACACGCGAGCAGGACCGGGAGGCGCTCAGACGGTTCCACGACCACCTGGAACCGGGCGGGACGCTCGTGCTCGACAACGAGGTCCCGTATTCGGATGCGGATGTGTGGCGGTACTGGCCCAAGGGTGCGCGCACGTCGCTGCCGGAACCGTTCGAGCCTTCAGAGGAGCGGCATCTGGCCTCCGATGGGGCGGAGTACTCGTTGGCGATCAGGGTCCTGGACGTCGATCCGCTGGAGCAGTGCACGACGCTCGAGATGCACGCGGAGATGTGGCGTGACGGGGAGCTGGTCGCAGAAGAGGATCACGCGCTGACCGCTCGCTCGTACTTCCGGGACGAGCTCGTGCTGATGCTGGAAGGCGCCGGGTTCGTGGACATCGTCGTCCACGGGGGATACACCAACGAACAGGCGATGGCCGATCACGACTTCCTGGTGTTCGTGGCCAAGCGTTCCTAGCCCGATCCCTCCAGGAACGTCCGGGTTGTCGCAGCTGCGGCCTGATTGCCTTTGCGTTCGAAGAGCGCGAGCGCTTCGCGTGCCGCCGCCTCAGCATCAGCCGGTTTCCCGGCCATCCGCTCGATCCTTGCCAGATCCATGACTATGGCACCTTGAGTTCCAGGGCATTCGGCGTCTTGGAGCAACTGAATAGCCTCTTGCACGAGGCGCTCAGCTTCTTCGACCTCGCCTCGTGCGGCGAGCACCAGCGCCTGCGCCGATCGTCCGAACGCCTGCGACCCCAGGTCGTCCTCGGCGCTGGCGCTCCGGGCGATCGCGGCGAACCCCTCAGCCTCGTCGAACCGGTCGAGCATGCACAGAACTCTGGCGAGGTTCGCTGCGGCCGTCGACTTGAAAGACTCATGGCTCGTCTTGTCGTAGATGTCGAAGCTCTGCCGGAGAGCTCGCTCGGCGGCGATCGCGTCGCCGGCCTCGATCTCCACGTCAGCGAGGAAGCCCTCATAGACGGCGACCATCACTCGGGCTCCGAGCCCTTCGGCGATCTCGATCGCGAGCCTGGTGAGGCGCCGTGCCTCGTCGAAGGATCCCTCCATGGCTTGGAACGACCCGCGGACCGCAAGGGCGGAAGCTTCGAGCGAACGGTTGCGGGAGATGTCCTCGCTGAGCTCGTCCAACGTCTGACGTCCATCCTCTGGCGTGGCGAAGCCGAAGCATTGCGAGAACAGCAGGTACCGCAGGGCGTCGGTGAGTAGCAGGTCGTCGCCGCTCCGTCGAGCGTGGTCCACGGCTCGGCGCGCCGCGCTTTCGGCGCGCTGGAACCGGCCCGGCACGAAATCGAGGAATGCGAGCTTCGCCCAAGCCGTCGCCAGGCCCGTCTCATCGCCGAGATCCTCGAACCGCCGGATCGCCTCCTCGAGCTCCTCGCGGAACGCGTCCGTGGAGAGGCTGTGGGGATCGACATCCGTCTGCAGTTCGGAACGGCTGACGCGGGCAAGCCACTCGAGCGACAGGTCGCCCGAGACGGTCGCGAGCCCGACCACCTCATCGAAGGCCGCGAAAGATGCCTGGGCGTCGTCGACCTCGCCGAGAGCTACGCCGAGGTGGTACAGCGTCGCCTCGCGTTCGGCGCTGCCCGGCGCACCGACCGCCAACGCTCGTCGCAGGAGGTTCGCGGCAGCGCGGAAATCCCCACGGCTCGACGCTCGCCTACCCGCCGTTGCGAGATGGGAAGCGGCCCTACGGCCGAGCGCATCAGACCGCTCGTCCGCGGGTGCGAGCTCGGTTCGGTACGTGCATGCCTGCTCCAGGTGGTAGCCGACGATCTCCTCCTGCTCGATGACCGCGTCTCCGGCCACCCGCTCAAGCCAATCCGCGACACGCTCGTGCAGATCGGCACGTCGGGCTTTCGCGATCGCGTCGTACGCCGAGTCTCGGACCAGCAGATGCCGGAACCGGAACGCATCTTCGCCGGGGAGCGTCGTGCGCTCGGGATGGATCAGCTCCTTGCGCACGAGCGCCATCAGGTCCGACGGCGCGCGCTGTCGGGCGTCCTCGGGCACGAGGTCGCGGATGGCACCGACGAAGAAGTCCTTCCCGATCACCGCCGCCGCCTCGATAACCGTGCGTTCTTCAGGCGTCAACCGATCCAGCCGAGCGGCGAGCAGCGCGTGGATCGAGGGAGGAACTGTAACGGTGGAAGGGTCCCCGATCATGCGCCATCCCCCGTCGTCACGAGCGATGAGCTCGTCGTCGATCAACATCGCGAGGGTTTCCTCGACGAATAGCGGATTGCCTTCGGCCTTCTCCACGATCGCCCGAGCGAGCTGCGGCGGGAGCTCCACCGAGCCGAGGAGGTTCGCGACGAGCACTCGTGCCTGTTCCTCCGTGAGTGGCTGGAGCGACACGGTCGCGGCGTTCAGCTTCCCTCCGCCCCACGCAGGCCGAACGTCGAGGAGGTCGGTGCGCGCCATGCACAGCAGCAGGATCGACGAGCCTCGAGACCAGTCCGCGATGTGGTCGACGAGATCGAGGAACGTGGGCTCGCCCCAATGGACATCATCGAACACGAGCACGAGAGGGCGCTCGCGCGCCGTGGCTTCGAAGAACCGGCGGATCGCCCAGAACGTCTCTTCACCGGCGGCCGAATCGGCGACACCCATCAGCTGCGACACGTGGCGGCACACGAGCTCCTGGTGCTCGTCGCCCTCGAGCACTGCGCAGACCTTCGCCTCAACGATCTCTGGAAGATCGAAGTCGGCGAGCCCGGCGGCCTGCTTGATCGCCTCGACGACCGGATAGTACGTGATGCCCTCGCCATAGGGCAGACACCTGCCGATCAAGACCGCCGCTCCGTCGCCGAGGCCCGAGATGAACTCCTCGACCAGACGAGATTTCCCGACGCCGGCGGACCCGAATAGGGTGAAGAGCTGGCACCCCGCGTCCTCGACAGACGCGTCGTAGGCCTGACGCAGCTGCGCCAGCTGTCGCTCACGTCCGATCATCGGCGAGCCCATGGATCTCGGCACGGCGGAGCTCACGTCGCGCACACGGAGGAGTTGCCAGGCCTGGACGCGCTCAGTCTTTCCTTTGACCTCGAGCGGTTCGACCGGTTCCACGTCCACCGAGTCGCGCACCAGCCTCAAGGTGCCTTCGCCCAGGAGGATCTCGCCGGGTGCTGCATGTTGCTCGAGCCGAGCGGCAACATTCACGGTGTCGCCTGTCACGAACGCCTGCCCGGCGGTCGCATCGCCTGCCACGACCTCGCCCGTGTTCACGCCGATGCGCACCTGGATCTCGACCCCCCGATCGCGCTCGAGCTCCTTGTTCAGCGCGGCGAGCCCTTCCCGCATGTCGACGGCCGCCCGCGCGGCTCGCAACGCGTCGTCCTCATGGAGCTGAGGGATCCCGAACACGGCCATCACCGCGTCGCCGATGTATTTCTCGACGGTTCCCCCGTGTCGCTCGATGGCCTCGCGCATCGCCCCGAAGTAGCGCGACTGCACGTCGCGGAGCGATTCGGGATCCAGGCGTTCGCCGAGCGCCGTCGAGCCGGTCACGTCGCAGAACACGATCGTGACCGTCTTGCGGACCTCGCGATCGATGGCCTTGGGCGCCAGCGGTGACGAGCACGCGGGACAGAACGCGTAGTCATCGGGACTCCCTCGGCCGCAGCTCGGACAGATCAGCACGTCGCGAGCGTACGGCGACGAGGCGGGCGGCGCCATCATTGGGACCGGCGCGGCGCCGAAGAACCAAGCCGGCGTCGGCCGGTACCTGCTGCGGCCCGAGGCGTACCGGACGCTGTTCGGGCTGATGCGTCGCAAGGGCCTGAAGATCGTCCCGATCCTCGAGCTCTCGACGTTTGGCGACGGCGAGACGCTCGACGTCCCCGGGCGTCCTCGCGTCGTGCACGCGCCCGGTCACACCGCCGGCAGCTGCGCGATGCTGTTCGAGCAGCGGCGCGCGCTGGTGACCGGCGACGCGCTCGCGATGCGCAACCCGCTCACCGGTCGCATCGGGCCGCAGATCGCACCAGACGGCCTGAATCGCGACTCCGAGATGGCGCTCAGATCGCTCGACGCGCTCGCATCGCTCCCTGCGGACCTGGTGCTGACCGGCCATGGGGAGCCGTGGACCGACGGGATCGAGGAGGCGGTCCGCTTGGCGAAGCTCGCCGGCCGGACGTGACAGTGTCCACCGGTTGACGCATGCGACCTGCAGCGTTGTCCGTCAACCTGTGGACGCCGGGCTGGGATCGGAGAGCCGACGCGTGGCCACCGGTTGACGCACGCCACCGAGCCGACTCACGCGAACGGAACCCGAGCACCCACCCCCGCCGCTAGCATCGGGGGATGGCGGGGACACGGGCTAACTGATCGGCATGGGACCTCTCCGCGTGACCCGGTCGGTCCTCGTCCCCGAGGGGGAGCTGAAGTGGCGGTTCAGCCGCTCATCCGGTCCCGGCGGTCAGTCGGTCAACACCGCGGACTCGCGCGTGGAGCTCAGCCTGGACATCGAGACCACGACGGCGCTCGGGCCCGTGCAACGGGCCCGAGCGCTGGACCGCCTGGCAGGCCGTCTGGTCGGCGGCGTGCTCACGGTGTCCAGCCAAGAGGAACGCTCGCAGCTCCGCAATCGCGAGATCGCTCGCAAGCGGCTGGCCGACGTGCTGGCCGAAGCCGTCGCGCCACCTCCGCCCCACAGACGCCCGACGCGGGCAACCCGGGCGTCGACGGAACGTCGCCTCGCCGAGAAGCGCCGCCGCGCGAAGATCAAGCGGCTCCGACGCCCCGACGACGAGGACTGATCCCGCTCGCTGGGAACCTTATGGCGTCGGGGAGCCGTCCAGGAACGGACTTCTCCTCCCCGGAAGGGAGCACGCCATGAACGTGTCTCGCAGGTACCCCGCTCGTCTCGTCCTCGCGATCGTCGCAGCTGCCGCCGTCTTGGTGGTCGGTGCCGCGACCGCGTCAGGCCAAGGAGCTCCGTCGTCCGAAGAAACGTCGAGTGGTGGTGGAACGTCCGGCTCGACGGGTGTCGCCGTCGACGCACCCACCACCGTGACGAAGCCGGACGTCGCCGTCTCCTCCGGGATCGCCGCACCCTCGTGGTGCTGCGGTGGAGCGACGGGCTACGTCCCCGGTCTCACGACCTACGGGCAAGCGACCGTGGACTCACAGGATCCGGCCGCACGCGACGCCGCGATCGCCGCTGCCGTCAAGGACGCGACGGACCAGGCGAACGCCGCGGCCGACGCCGCCGGCATCACGCTCGGCGCCATCATCGACATGCAGGTCTCCGCGGCTCCGTACTACGCGTATCCGATGATGGGAACCGCCGTCGGAGCGTCCGGATCGTCGTCGGGATCGCCGGGTAGCGGCGGTGGCGGCATGGAACCGGCTCCCGTTCCGGTTCCCGACATGTACCTCGGCTCCGTGAGCGTTACGATCACCTGGTCGCTCGGCTGACCCTCCGGGCTCCCTCGCCCGTCAGCGCACGTCGGAGAGGGGCGGGCTGACGGGACGGGGTGTCCACTTCGCGCTGAGGAGCCGTCCCTCGGCGTCGACCGACACCGCCAGGTCTAGCGTTCCGCGCTCGGCGATCACCTCGAACGTCGCGCTCGAGCCGTCGGCAGCGATCGGAACCCCCAGCCGGCCCGGTCCGAGCAACGTCCGCACGAGGAACAGATCGCGCTCCACCACCGCGCGATCGACGTCGTCACCGAGCGAGATCTCGAGCGTTCCTCCGTTCGCCGACGCGACGAGCGCCCTCGCCGCGGCGCGGGCGCGCGGATCGGGTTCGGGCACCGAGGTCAGCTCGAGCCACTGGACCTTCGGCACCGGCTGCGGGTCCAACGTGATCTCCACCTTGACGCGTCCGCGACCGGCCTCGCCTTCGAGCCACCACGCCGCGTGAAACGGCGTATCGGATGTCGGTGCCTCGTCGGAGCGGCGCAACGCTCCGTGCGTCTCGCGTAACCGTTCGATCGCGGCGCGGCGTTGCTCGAGCGGCTCGTCCATGTCGACGTTCAGCGAGAACGTGGCCGCGGCGGACGCGTCGTCCCACGACTCGAGCAGCCGTTCGATCGCATCTCTCGCTGCCTCGAGTGCCGGCGCCGGCGAGAGTCGACGGATCGGTGCCGCCTTCGCGCGGACGAGCGCCGTCAGCATCTGCTCGCCGATCTTCACCGCGGGGAAGTACGTCCGGTTGCCCAAGACGACGACGCCCACGCCGCTCGCGGGATGCCACCGCATGTGCGATCCGAACCCGGGGTACCCGCCGCTGTGTCCCACCACTGTCCCGAGCTCCAGATCCGCTCGCACGAACGTCCCGAAGCCGTAGCCGACCACCGACGCCGTCGGCAGCTCGGCGATCGACGTCCACGTGACCTCCGGCTCGATGGGGCGGTGGACCTGCTGCATCTCCAGGCGGGACGCGCGCGACAGCGGATGCTCGTCGGCGTCGCCGCCGGAGGCGAACGCTCTGGCGAACCCGTCGACCCACTTCGCGAGGTCGCGCACGGTGCTGAAGAGGCCGCCCATCGACGCGAACGCGCCGTGGCCGGCGAACGGCTCCTCGATGAACGCATCGTCGCGCCGGACGTACCCGGTCGCCAGACGGTCTGAAGGGAACTCGCCGGCTTCGAATCCGGTCGAGGCCATGCCCATCGGCTCGAGCAAGCGTGACCGGATGACGTCGCGGTACTCCCGTCCCGTCACGTTCGAGATGACGCGGCCGAGGATCGCGTACCCGAGGTTCGAGTACTCGAACGCCGTTCCCGGCATCCACGCGAACGACTGTCCCTGCTCCAGGAACTCCCCGAACCGATCGGGATCCAGATCCTGCTGGCGATCTCCCCACGGGTCGTCGCCCGGGAAGCCGGCGGACATCGTCAGCAGGTGCCGCAGCGTGATCGGCGGCGCGCCCGCGTGGGACGGGCGCTGACCCTGCAGCTCGGGGACGTGGGTCGCCGCGGTGTCGTCCAGGTGGAGGTGTTCCTCGTCCCTGAGCAGGAGCACCGTCGCCGCAGTGAAGCTCTTGGTCATGGAGGCGATGCGGAACACGGTGTCGGGTGCTGGCGGCGTCTCCGTCCCGGTGTTCGTGGTCCCGACGCCGCGGGTGTGGACGAGCTCGCCGTCGACGATCACGCCGTAGGCAACGCCGGGCACCAACTCGCCGGCGACGAACGCGTCGACGAGCCGATCCACTTCGGCGAAGTCAGTCACTCGATCGTGTAGTCGAGGCTGATCGTGGCCTTCTCGCCGAGCGGCGCGTTGAACGTTCCTTGGCCCGTCAGTCCGGCGAGGTCGCCGGTGCCGGAGCCCGTGATCACGGACCAGGTTCCCTTCGCCTCGCCTCCGTCGAAGATGCCGTTGCTCTCGACGACGAAGCTGCCGCTCTTGCCTCCGAGCGATCCATCGATCCGCTGGAGTCCGACGTAGTTCGCCGTGCCGTCCAGCCGGTAGCACATCAGCCACTCGGTCTCGCTGCTGCCGGAGATGTCCCCCGTCATGCTCCCGGTGACGCTGGCTCGCGTGAGCTTGGCGTCGCCATCGAGCTCCTTGTACGTCTCCTCGTTCCACGATCCGACCGCGAACTCAGCGGTTGCACTCGACATGTCTGCTACCTCCTCCGCGCGAGGCGCGACAACATCGCGATCGCGACACCGACGCCGACGCCCACCGCGACGGCCAGCGGCGAACGCACGAGCACGCGGCCGCCCTCCTCGACGGTGACGTTCGGCGAGACGACGATCCCGACGAATGCTCGCGGGCCGATACGTGCGCCGCCGGAGGCGACGATGACCTGTGTCCCGCCGTTCTCGATCGAGACGTCGCCGTTGGCCACCAGCGGCCCGCACCCGCCGTTGCGGATCGTGACGCTCCCGTTCGCCAGCACGGGGCCGGCTCCACCGTTCAGGATCGAGAAATTGCCGTCTGCGGCGACGAACCCCGCCGCCGATCCGGTGAGATGCACGTCGCGCGCCTTCACGAGCCCGACGAACGACTTCGTCACGTTCGCGTCTGACTGGAACTCGAGCGAGCCGGCGGTTCCATGACCTCGTTCGTCCATGTGGACCTCCTCTGTCGACCTCCCATCCTAGGAGGAGGGCGAGCCGGAGAGCGCTGAGGTGGGGATCCGCCCGGCGACGGAGGTGCCGCTTCCCGGCGCAGATCGGATCTGGAGCGTCCCGCCGATCGCCTCGACGCGGTCCGCCATGCCGCGGAGTCCGGTCCCGTAGCTCGTTCGGTCCATGTCGAAGCCGGCTCCGTCGTCGGACACCTCGAACGTGAGATCGCCGTTCGACTGCGCCAGCCGGACCTCGGCCCTGCGAGCGCCCGAGTATTTCGCCACGTTGTTGAGCGCCTCCAGCGCGCAGAAGTAGACGGCCGCCTCCACCTGTTGCGGGTAGCGCGCGACGTTCTCCGCCGCGACCGACGTCTCGATCGTTCCCTTGCGCGCCTGCGCCTCCAGCGCGGCCACCAAGCCCTTGTCCGCGAGGAGCGGCGGATAGATGCCGCGCGCGAGGTCCCGGAGATCCTCGATCGCCTGCCCCGTTGCCGTCTGCAGGTTGGCCAGCATCGCCTTCGTCTTCGCCGGATCACGGTCGGCGATCCCTTCCGCGAGGCGCAGCTGCACCGATAGTGCGACGAGCTGTTGCTGCGCGCCGTCATGGAGATTCCGCTCGAGCTTGCGTCGCTCCTCGTCCTGCGCGCCAACCAAGCGTTGCCGCGACGCCTGCAGCTGCTCGATGTTGTCCATCAGCTGTTCCGTCAGCGCCACGTTGCGCATCACCAGCCCCGCCTGTGCGGCCAGGTCGCGGACCAGCTTCTCCTCCGTCGGGGTGACCGACTCGCCGGCCCGCTTCACGATCGACAGCGCACCCAGGAGCTCCCCTTGATGCCGGATCGGCTCCCGCATCTGCGACGACGACACATCGCCGGGGTCGTCCTCCGCCGCGACGATCGGTGACAGCGGCTCGGCGTCGTGCGGCCACGTCGCCTCGGGCACCAGCTCGCCGCCGATGCGGACCCAGACGTCGGCCCGGACGGCGCCCGTGCCCCCGGCGAGCGCTGTGGCCATCCTCGGCAGCAGCTCATCGTTCGCGTAGGCGTTCCCCAGTCTCTCGGAGAACTCCGAGAGCACCTCGTAGGGAGCGGCACGATCTCCATAGACCAGTCGGTCGGCGAACCGCTGGGCGCGTAACCGGATCGGCTGGAATGCGATCGCGATGACCGCGGCGGCAACGGCGGAGAGAACCGGATCGCCACGACTGCCGACGAGCGCACCGATCCCGACGACGATGCCGGCGTAGACCGCGGTGATGACGACGGCGATCGTTCCGTAGAGCACCGCGCGGTTGACGACGAATTCGATGTCGAACAGGTGATATCGCAGCACGGACACCCCGATCGCGATCGGGATCAACCCGAACGAGAAGACAGAAACGTTCTGGATGACGTTCATCCAGCCGGGCTGGCTCTCCACGCTCCACGAACCCGCGAACCCGATCAGCAGCGCGACGGTGTAGAGGACCGCGACGATCGTCGCCGCGGTGACGAGCCAGCGCAGCTGGAGCCGCTCGATGCCCGAGGAGCGCCGGAACCGTTGTACCAGGGCGACGAGTGAACCGATGACGCCGATGGGGAGCATGGCGAGGGTGACGATCAGAACCGAGAGCACGGGTCGCAGCGATTCCACGCCGAGCGGGTTCCGGAAGTCCGCGAACGGGCCCATCTCCTCACCGAACTTCCCGGGGGCCAGGACGATGCCCAGGAAGACGACCACCAGGCTCACGGCGAGGATGCGCGCGAACCATCGCCACCGGGGCGAGGGCAGGTGCCCGTCAGGGAACAACAGGAGCAGGAACGTCACGGGCAGGCCTACGACCGGTACCCACATCGGGTTGTCCACCGACGCCGCGATCAGCCCCAGCTCGCGGCCGCCGACCCCACCGTTGACGCCGTAGCCGGCGTACGACCCGAGGAACGTACCGAGCCCGATCGCGGCCCCGATCCCCAGGATGAGCCAGCTGAGTGAGTTGTCCGGCCGGCGGATGGCCATCAGGTACCCCACGAAGGGGAACAACCCGAACGCCAGCAAGAGCCCAAGATCGGTGGGCACCTCGTCGACGGTGGAGAGCCAGAGGCCCGCGACGACCGTCAGGACCGTGAACCCGGAGATGACGCGCGCGAACAGGACGAGCCGCGCGCGACGGGCCGCCGTCATCGACCCGAGACCATCGGTCGGTTCCACCATGACCGCATCGTCGCACCCGGCTTCGGGCGCGTCCAAGGGTGCCGCCACGACGCGAGGAGGTGGTGTTACGTGGTCAGGCGGTGGCCCAGTTCGCGACCACGGGATGGTCGACGGCGACGGGCCCCGCCGACGCGGCTCCGCCGGGGGCGCCGAGCCCGCTCACGGCGTCGCCGAAGAACTCGGCGTTGATGGGCGTGAACTGCCTCCACTCGGCCGGAACGTCGTCCTCGTAGAAGATCGCGGTCACCGGACAGACCGGCTCGCACGCAGCGCAGTCGACGCACTCGTCCGGCTGGATGTACAGCATGCGGGTTCCTTCGTAGATGCAGTCGACCGGGCACTCGTCCACGCAGGCGAGGTCCTTCACGTCGATGCACGGCTCACAGATGGTGTAGGTCATGGCGGCGCCTCCTTCATCCCGCCCATCATGTCGCCTGAGGGTGCCTCCGGCAAACGTCCCAGGGTAGGGTGACCCGTCTCGAGCGTCTGGAGGAGTTGCCCGTGAGCTACGTCGCCGCCGAGGAACGCTACGACATGATGGTCTACCGCTTCAGCGGGCGGAGCGGCCTGGCGCTGCCGGCCCTTTCGCTCGGCCTCTGGCACAACTTCGGGGACGCGACCCCGGGCGAGGCGCAGCGCGACATCGTGCGCACCGCGTTCGACCTGGGGATCACCCACTTCGACCTGGCGAACAACTACGGCCCGCCGTACGGGAGCGCCGAGACGAACTTCGGCAAGATCCTGCGGAAGGACTTCGCCCCGTACCGCGACGAGCTGGTCATCTCCACGAAGGCGGGTTGGGACATGTGGCCGGGTCCGTACGGCCAAGGCGGCGGTTCGCGGAAATACCTGCTCGCGAGTCTCGACCAGAGCCTGGGGCGCATGGGCCTGGACTACGTCGACATCTTCTATTCGCATCGCTTCGATCCGGACTCGCCCCTCGAGGAGACGATGGGCGCGCTCGCGACCGCCGTGCAGCAGGGGAAGGCGTTATACGCCGGCATCTCGTCGTACTCGCCTGGCATGACGCGCGAGGCGGCGCGGATCATCCGCGAGCTGCACGTTCCGCTGCTGATCCATCAGCCTTCCTACAACCTGCTGAACCGCTGGATCGAGGAGGAGCTGCTCGACACGCTGGTGGAAGAGGGGATGGGCTGCATCGCGTTCTCGCCGCTCGCGCAGGGCGTCCTCACGGACAAGTACCTCAAAGGGGTGCCGGAGGACTCGCGCATGAACCGTCCGGGCGGCGATTCGCTCCAACCCGAGCATCTGCGCGAGGAGAACCTCGCGCACGTCCGCGCGCTGAACGACATCGCCAAGACGCGCGGCCAGAGCCTGGCGCAGATGGCGCTCGCGTGGGCGCTCCGCGACCCGCGCGTGACGTCCGCGGTGATCGGCGCGAGCCGACCGGAACAGGTGATCGAGAACGTGGGCGCGCTGGACAACCTGGAGTTTTCACCCGAGGAGCTCGCCGCGATCGACACCCACGCGAAGGAAGGCGGCATCAACCTGTGGGAGCGCCCCTCCCACGACGAGCGGCCGTAGGCGCGCGGGTCCGCCCACGTGGCGAGTACGGTGCCGCCCTTCGAGCAGCTGGACTTCCTCTACACCCCGAGCAAGGACGTGGCGGCCGATCTCGCGTACTTCACGGAGGTGCTCGGGGGTCGCGTGCTGTTCGCGGTCGAGGCGATGGGCACGAGGGTCGCCGCGATCGAGCTGACGTCCGGCCCGCCGACGGTCCTGGTCACCGACCACGTGGAAGGGGAACGCGCGATCCTCGTCTTCCGCGTGGCCGACCTCGAAGCGACGCTGGCGGACATCGTGTCGCGCTGTATCAACTCACGCGACCCGAGGCCGCCGGTCACTTCGACGGCCGCCGCGACTTCTGACGTCAGGCCAGCCAGGCAGCGAGTTGCTTGGCTTCCTCGTCGAGTTCGCGCCGCGCCGTCCGTGGGAGCGGCTCGAAGGGCGAGACGACCACGCGGGTCCCGTCGTGCTTCCACGTGCCGGCGACCTGCCCGTCGATCAGGAAGCTCGGGGACGAATGCGGGGTCTTGGTGTCGAACAGCATCGGGCGGAACCGCTCGGGCAGGATCTGCGTTCGTCGCGCGTGCACGAGCAGCGTTGCGTCCCACGTCGGGAGGAATCGCACGGGCGATGCCACGTCGGCGTCGGGGAGCGGCGCCCGCGGCAGGTCCAGGAGCTCGCCGTCGCGCTCGTCGCGGAACCGCCGCAGCCGCATCCGCTCCAACGTTGGGGAGATCGCGGTTGGAGAGATGCCAGCCCAGTTCGCGATGTCCTTGTGGGACGCCGGACCGAAGGCGCCGAGGTAGCGGCGGACGATGAGCTCGAGCCCCGCGTCCGGTGTTTCGTCGGGAGCACCTCGCAACCACGTTTCCGCCAGGCCGTAGAGGTCGGCCGAGCGTCGTTCCCATGTCCCCGACGGCGGCACGCGCAGCAGGTCCACCCATCCGCCGACGCCGTTCCACATCGTGGAGCTGACGCCGAGCTCCGCGACGAGGTCCTTCCGCCGGCGCGGCCCGTCGGCCAGAAGCGCGCGCACCTGTTCCGCCACGGCCGCCACCTCGCGCTCGGAGATCTGATGACGTGTGGCGCCGAGCCACCACTTCCGTCTGTCCTCCCGGATGGCCGCCGCGAGGGGCCAGTAGTCGCGCGCCGTGACGATGTGGATCGTGCTCCGCATCAACGTTCCCTGCGCGAGCGTACGTCGTTCGAGTGCCCGTGTGAGCTGCCCGCGTTCGAAGCCGGCGAGCCTGGTCCACAACCCGATGTAGGAAGACGGCGCGTACTGCGACTGCACGCCGCCCATCCGCTCGACCGCCTTGGTGAGCGGGAGGTCGCTTCGTTCCAGAAGCATCTGGCGAGCGAGCAGCGCACGGTTCAACTGGCGCTCGGTCAGCGTCCGCTCGGTCACCGCCGGAGTCTACGGTGGCCGGCCGACGGGATCGCCGCAGCTACCCCTCCGCTCGGCGGTAGTCGATCGCCCAGCGCTCGACCCACGCCGTACCGTCGACAGAGGACTCCCAGCGCCAGTGGAACGCGTCGCGTTCGACGTCGCTGAAGACCATGCGCTTGAACGTCTGGTCCTCGTCGACGGGACCCGGCGTCGCGAAGATCGTGCCTTCGTCCGTCCCTTCGGCGACGAAGTGCCAGTAGCTGCCGTTCGAATCGACCCAGGTCTGGCGCCAGAGACCGGTGAGTGGCTCGTGCACCGAGACGCTCATCCCCGACCATGGAATGGGCGGACCTGCCTCGAACCGCTCGACGACCACGGCGTCGCCCAGCTCGCGCGTGATCGTGTTCGTGCCGCCGCCGCCCTCCCACGTCGCGGTCCACGTGCCGAGCCAGAAGTCGAGCGCCTCGGGTCCCATGCGCCAAGATTAGGGTGACTCCTGCCCACGGGCTTGCGGTAACGTGCGCCTCTACGAGGAGGTCGCGGACGGCGCAACGGGTGCAGGCGCGCATGGCGGTGCTGGGAGCGTTGCTGTTGCTCCCGGCGGCCGGGCTCGTCCTCTTGTTGGCGGTGCCATCGCTGGATGTGCTGTGGGAGAACCACCCCTCCCATTTCTGGTTGGTGCTCAGCGTCGCCGTCGCGAACGTCGTGCTCGGCGTGCTGACCAGCGAAGCCGCCAGCCAGCGAGGAGACTCGAGGCTGTTCCTGGTCTCGCTCGCGCTCCTCGCGAGCGCGGGTTTCCTGGCGCTCCATGCGCTCGCCACCCCTGGCGTCGTGTTGGAGGGTCCGAACGCGGGCTTCCAGATCGCGACGCCGATCGGGCTGGTCCTCGCCGCGGGATTCGCGGCCGCGTCGGCGTTGCAGCGCGAGGGCGGGCAGGGTCCGTCCATGAAGGTGCAGCGCGGCATACGGCTGGGGCTCGGCGTGCTGCTCGCCGCGTGGGCCATCGCGTCGTTCGGCAAGCTCGATGTCCTGCAGCATGCGCCGGGCGAGGAGGCGCCGCCGATCCTGCGGCTGCTCGCGCCCGTCGCCGTCGGCCTGTACGCGTTCGCGGCCGTCCGGTATCTGGACCTTTACCGCGAGCGGCGGCGGACGCTACCCCTCACGGTCGCGTTCGCGTTCGTGCTCCTCGCCGAGGCGATGATCGCCGTCGTGTTCGGTCGCAGCTGGCACGCGACGTGGTGGGAGTGGCACGTGCTGATGGCGATCGCGTTCGGCTCGATCCTGTTGGCCTCGAGGAGTGAGTATCGGCGGGAGCGGTCGGTGACCGCGACGTTCGGCGGGTTGTACCTGGAGCGCACGCTCGAGCGGGTCGACCGTCGTCACTCGGAGGTGCTGGGCGAGCTGGTCGAGGCGATGCGCGAGGACGCTCCTCTGACCCCGCTGCTGGAGCGCCTGCGGAAACAGGGGTTCGGCGCGGACGAGGTCGCCATGCTCGAACGGTCGGCGCGTGAGCTCGCGCGCATGGACACGCTGTTCCGCCGGTACGTGGGTCCGCGACTCGCGGATCGGTTACGCGAGGAGCCGGCGCTCGCCGAGCTCGGCGGCAGCGAGAAGGACGTGACCGTGCTCTTCGCCGATCTCCAGGGTTTCACGAGCTTCTCGGAGGGGCGGCCCGCCGACGAGGTGATCCAGATGGTGAACGCCTACTGGGAGGGAGCGGTGCCGATCGTCGTCGAACGAGAGGGCGGGTTGATTGAACGGTTCGCCGGCGACGCGATCATGGCGGTGTTCAACGCGCTCGACGACCAGCCCGATCATCCGCTGCGCGCCGCGCGTGCGGGCCTGGCGATGCGCGATCTGACGGAGGAGATCGCCTCACGGCATCCGTCGTGGCCGCGCTTCCGGATCGGCGTGAACACCGGTCCGGCCGTGATCGGCAACGTGGGCGGCGGCGATCAGCGGAGCTTCGCCGCGATCGGCGACACGACGAACGTCGCGGCCCGGCTCCAGTCCTCCGCACTCCCCGGGCAGGTCCTGGCGAGCTCCAGCACGATCGAGCGGCTGGAGGGGATCGTGGACGTCCGGTCGGTCGGCCCGCGCTCGTTGAAAGGGAAGGGCGAGGACGTCGACGTCTTCGAGCTCGTGCGTACGCATGCGTGACGGTGGGTAAGCTGCGCGGATGAAGATCCGCCGTCGTGCCCGATTGGATCCGGGGCAGGTCCAGGACCGCCGCGGCATGTCGGGCGGAAGCATCGCCGTGGGCGGAGGAGGCCTGGGCCTCGTCATCGCGATCGTCATCGTCGTGGTGAACGCGATCGGCGGTGGTGATGCGGGATCGGTATTGGAGGATCTCTCCGGAGTCACGGTGGGAACCGGATCGCCCACCGGCGACCTGAGCCACTGTCAGACTGGCGCCGACGCGCAGGACAGCCACGATTGCCGGATCGTCGCGTACGTGAACAGCATCCAGGACTACTGGGACGGGCAGATCGACTACCGCGAGTCGCCGACGGTGTTCTTCACGGGACAGACCTCGAGCGCGTGCGGCCAGGCGACCACCGACGTCGGGCCGTTCTACTGCCCGGCCGACGCCATGGTCTACATCGACCTCGGGTTCTTCCAGGAGTTGACCGATCGATTCGGGGCACAGGGCGGTCCGCTCGCGGAGGCGTACGTGCTCGCGCACGAGTACGGACACCATGTTCAGGATCTCCTCGGGTTGTTCGACCAGGGAGGCAGTGGGGGACAGGGTCCGCAGAGCGACTCCGTGCGGACAGAGCTCCAGGCCGACTGCTACGCGGGAGTGTGGGCCGCGAACGCCGTCGACACGGGATTCATCACCAGGATCACCGACCAGGACGTGGCCGACGCGCTCGATGCGGCGGAGGCGGTGGGGGACGATCGGATCCAGCGAGAGACTCAGGGCCAGGTGAACCGGGAGACGTGGACGCACGGCTCGTCGGCAGAGCGGCAGCAGTGGTTCCGGACGGGGTATTCGTCGGGCGATCCGAACGCATGCGACACGTTCAGCGGTTCGATCTGATCCCGCGGGTCAGCTCAGGCCGTTGCTCTTGCGGACCCGCTCCACCGCCCAGCGCATCGTCTCCACGAACGACTCCCGGGCCTCGGGGACGGAGAGCTTCGCGAGCGTGATGTCGGGGTAGTCCGGCTTGTCCAGCTTGAAGCCCGTGATGCTGCCGAGTCTCCCGCGAAGCGTTTCCTCCTGCTCCGCGATCCTGAACGGGTTGATCCGCCGGAGCGTCTTCAGTTGCACGGCCACGCGGCCACCCTTGGAGAAGAGCGCGAAGAGCTCGATGTCGGTCAGCATGCCCGGGATGACGGAGACGAACGACGCACCGGTCGTGTTGGGAGGCTGATGGGTGGATCGAAGCCGCATCGACGCCGTCGCGTCGATCAACATCCTCGTCGTGGTGGCCGCCTGCTCGCCGTGGGTCTGCTCGACGGTCGTGACCAGCTCCTCGATCCACGCCGGTTCGGTCATGGGTTTCACCATATCTCCACTCACCATAGCCTGAAGTCGATGCCGCCGGTGAGCCGCGGTGTCCGGGATCGCTACCGCAGCGGTCGCGGCACCCTTCGTCCGGTCCGGCTCTAGACTCCTCACGGATGAGCGTGGAGACGATCGAAGTGGGCGAGTACGACGTCGCGACGTTCGCCGACGAGCTGGCCGCCGCCCCCGAGAACCTGGCGGTGGGCACGTCGCGCCTGTTCGAGAACGACCGGGTGCGCGTGTGGGAGGTGCGGCTGGCGCCGGGCGAGCGGACGCCGTTCCACGCACACACCGTTCGGTACTTCTGGACGTGCGTCGATCCCGGCGTGGGCCGCCAGCGGTACGCGGACGGGACGCTGAAGGTGCTCCGGTACGTGACCGGGGACACGCTCTACTCGGAGCACTCGCCCGAGACGCCGATGCTCCACGACCTCGAGAACGTCGGCGAGACGCCGCTGCGGTTCGTTACCGTCGAGCTCCTGACCTAGCGCGTCCCGCGGCTCGGACGTGGCAGGATGCATCCGCGCGGAGGTTCGAGGCGGAAGGAGACGGACATGGGATTCACGGTCGCGAAGATCCTGGACGTCGCCGACGGCGTCCAGAAGGGCCAGTTCACCGTCGGCTCCCGAAGCGAGGTCGCGTCGCTCGACGACCTCGACCCGATCTACCAGCAGCTGCTCGACGAGCCGGTGACGGCGGTCCTCGCCGTGATGGGTCGCGACGGACGTGCGAACCTCACGCCGGTCTGGTTCGGGCGCTCGGCGGACAAGGTATTGCTGAACTTCGCCGAGCACCGGAAGAAGACCGAGTGGATCCGGGAGAACCCACAGCTCACCATCCTTCTGATGAACCCCGCGAACCCGTACCACTGGATCAGCCTGCATGTCACCGTGGAGAAGGAGGTCCGCGAGGACGACCCGAACGAGGGGCGCCTCGCGACCGAGACGATCGATGCAGCGTGGAAGAAGTACGCGGGCGCGGAACCTCCCTACGGCTTGCGCGACCCGTCGATGGATGAGCGCCGCGTCCTGTTCATCCGTCGAGTCGACCGCGTCGCGACGTTCGGCCGGCCCTAGGCGTCCACGCCGGTTGCTCGCCGTGCAGTCGTCAAGCCGTGCGGTCGATATGAGCGCGTTGCCGCGCGTCGGCGTCGTGGGCGGCTCCCTCGGCGGGCTGACGGCCGCGCTCGTGCTGCGCGATCTGGGCTGCGAGGTGGACGTCTGGGAGCGATCGACCGCCGAGCTCGAGAGCCGCGGCGCGGGGATCGTCGTCCTGGACGAGACGCTCCGCTACCTCCGCGACCGAACCTCGATCCGCGACGACGACGTCACGATCGCCACGTCGGTGCTGCGGTACCTCGATGCCGACGGGTCCATCGCGCACGAGCGTCCGCAGCCGTACCGCTACTCCGGCTGGCACACGATCTACCGCGCGCTCCTGAGCCGGTTCGACCATGCGCGCTACCACCTGGGCGCCGAGGCGTCGGGTTTCGAGGCGGAGGCCGATGCGGTGCAGGTCGCATTCGTGGACGGCGACTCCACCCGGGTCGAGCTGCTCGTCTGCGCGGACGGGATCGGCTCGTCGGCGCGTCGGCGACTGCTCCCCGACGTGGCGCCCGTCTACGCCGGCTACGCCGCGTGGCGGGGGACGGTGGCCGAGGAACGCATGGATCGCGCGACGCTCACCGCCCTCGCCGACGCGGTCGTCTACCAGGTGCTCCCAGGGAGCCACATCCTCGTCTACCCGATCCCTGACGTGGAGGGAGCCACCGAGCCGGGCATGCGGCTGCTGAACTTCGTGTGGTACCGGAACTACCCGGGCTCCGCGTTCGACGACCTGATGACCGATCGTGAGGGCGTTCGCCGCGACACCACGCTCCCGCCGGGAACCGTCGGCCTCGCCCACGTGGACGAGATGCGGGCGTTCGCGACGTCCCACCTGGCGCCGCCGCTCGCGGCGGTGGTGCTCGGCGCGGAAGACCCGTTCGTACAGGCGGTGTTCGACATCGAGGTGCCTCGCATGGCGTTCGACCGAACGTGTCTGATCGGCGACGCCGCATTCGCCCTGCGTCCACACGTCGCGGCGGGCACGGCGAAGGCGGCCTCCGACGGGTGGGCGCTCGCGGAGGCATTGGAGGCCGCGAGCGGCGACGTCCCAGCTGCGCTGCGAGGTTGGGAAGCGCGGCAGCTCGCCGTCGGACGCGCCGCGCTCGAGCGATCGCGCCGGAACGGGGAGCGGTCCCAGGCGATCGGGACGTGGCGGCCGGAGGACCCGGATCTCAACTTCGGGTTGCTCGGCCCGCTCTGATGTTGTGCGCTTACGCGCCGGCCTCCAGGTTCGCTTTCAGCATCTTCATGCCCTTGTTCGTCGCGGGCTTGATGAACCCGCCCAGGATCAAGGGGAACATCGCGCCGGTGAATCCGGGCGGCTTCGGGAAGTCGAGCGTCCGGTCGATCCTCGTCGCGTTCCCCTGGAGCGTGAGGACGTAGGTGTTCACGAAGTCCTCACCCTTCTCCCGTCCGGTGAACTCGATCTTGCGCGAGGGCTCGAACGCGGTTACCTCGACGTCGTTGCGATGGTCCGCGTCCTTGGGCACCCATCCGTAGGACGTGAACGTGCTCCCGAGCTGCACCGGGCCGTCGATCCCCTCGACCCGGTACGCCTTTGGCGACCAGTCCTTGTGCTTCTGGATGTCGGCGAGGTACGAGAAGACCTCGTCCGGCTTCCGGTCGATCACGATGCTCACCTGTGTCTTCGCCCTGCCGCTCATCGGAACCTCCTCCGGGGCACGACCACCATGGTCTCACCCACCCTCACGACGAACGGCGGGCGGAGGAATCGACACCCCGGAGTCAGTCCTGCGGCCGCGACTCCACGATCTCGGTCGGCGCGCTGTGGACCGCGGGGATGCTGCCGAGCTTGCCCGCCTGGTAATCCTCGAAGGCCTGGCGCAGCTCGTCCTTCGTGTTCATGACGAACGGCCCCATCCATGCGACGGGCTCGCGGATCGGCCTGCCGCCGAGCAGCAGGACCTCGAGCGCGGGCGAGCGGCTCTCCTGGACCTCGGCGGCCCTGACGCTGATGGAGTCGCCGGGTCCGAACACGGCGAGCTGACCCGTCGCGACCGCGATCTTCTCGGCGCCCACCGTTCCCGCGCCGGCGAGCACGTACGCGAGGGCGTTGAACCCGGGATCCCACGGGACCTCCAGGGTCGCGCCGGGGGAGAGCGTCGCGTGCACCATGGTCATCGGGGTGTACGTGTCGCCCGGGCCCGACTGCCCCGCGAGGTTGCCGGCGATGACGCGAACGAGCGCGCCGGCGTCGGATGAGGCGAGCAAGACGACCTCGTTGCCGCGGAGGTCCTGATACCGCGGTGCCGCCCACTTCTCCGCCTTCGGGAGGTTCACCCACAGCTGCAAACCGTGGAAGAGACCGCCGCTCATGACCAGATGCTCCGGCGGCTTCTCGATGTGCAGGATGCCGGCGCCGGCCGTCATCCACTGGGTGTCGCCGTTCGTGATGACCCCGCCGCCGCCGTTGGAGTCCTGGTGCTCGAAGATCCCGTCCATGATGTAGGTGACGGTCTCGAAGCCGCGATGCGGGTGCCACGGCGTGCCCTTCGGCTCGCCCGGCGCGTACTCGACCTCACCCATCTGATCCATGTGGATGAATGGATCGAGCTCGGTCAGATCGACGCCCGCGAACGCACGGCGGACGGGGAAGCCCTCTCCCTCGAAGCCTCCCGGGGCGGTGGTGACGGAACGAACCCGGCGCTGCGTCGCGGTCGGGTCGACCTGCGGAAGGCGTCGAAGCACGGTGATGTCGTCAACGGTGATGGCTGGCATGTGGTCGTTCTCCTTGTCGCTCCGCCTAACCGCCGGAACGGTCGCGCCTATTCCGTTCCCGCCGTTCCGAGCGCGGTCGCGAGACCTTTCGCGAGCATCGAGCGCGCGTCCGGCGCCGGCGCATGGCCCGCGAGCTCGAGCGCCATCAGCGCGGCTCCGGCCACCGGCGGGACCGCCAGCCGGATGAGGCGGGCATCCGGCGCTACCGGCCGCACGCAAGCTTCCAGGGCGATCACGACCTCGTCGTTGCCGCCGCTGAACATCTCGCGTGCCAACACCAGGTCGAACGCGGTGTGCTCCATGCCGAGCGTCCGCACGATGTGCACGGCCGTCGCCCCGAGCATCGCGCCCGCGCGGGCGAGCAGCTCGCGTGCGACCGCGTCGCCGCCCTCGGCCGCGGTCCGCACCAACGGGGCGAACAGGGTCGCGTCGATCCGTCTCCGGGCCGTCCCGTCCAGGAGGTCGACCACCGATGAGACGTCGGCGGCCTGGCACATGAGCGCGGTCAGCGCCGTCTGGGGTCCTCGGCCGGTGAACGCCTCGGCGACCGCCCTGATCGCGACCTCGGACACGTCGGTCTCGCTTCCGAAGTCGCCGTACTGCCGGCCGAGGCCGAGGCTCCGGTACTCCTCGCCTTTCCGGTTCCGGCCCGCGACCACCGAGCCGGTGCCGGCGATGACGACGACACCGAACGGCTGGTCCGTGCCGGCCCGCAACGCGGCGAACGAGTCGTTCACGATCCGGCAACGACGCCCCAGCCCGATCGCTTCGGGGATCCCCGCGAGCCGGCGCTCGTCGACCGGGAAATCCACGCCCGCCAGGGCGAAGACCGCTGCCTCGACGGCGCCCGTCTCCAGCTGCGCGGCGCTCAACGCCTCGGTGACGCATGAACGGAGCGCGCTCGCGGCCGCGGCGATCCCGTTCTGGTCCCAGTCGGAGGAATCGTCGTTGGCGCCCAACCCCAAGAGCGTGCCCGAGGCGTCCGTGAGGGCGGCGTGGCTGTGCACGCCATCGCCCTCGACGCCCAGCACGACCCCCATATCGGGAACGATACGACGCCCGGTGCGATCTACGCCGACGGGAGGGCCTCCGAGATCACCCGGTCGAGGGTGCCGACCAGCACCTCCGCCTCCTCGCGGGTGATCACCAGCGGCGGACGGATCTTCAACACGTTGCCGTGCCTTCCGGTCGTACCGACCAGCACGCCGTGCTCGCGCATCGCGTTCAGGACGACGCCCGCCTCGGCGGTCGCAGGCTCGCGGGCGTCGCGGTCCCGAACGAGCTCGACTCCGATCAGCAGTCCGAGCGAGCGAACGTCGCCGATCAGCGCGTGCCGGGCCATGAGCTCGTCCAAGGCCCCTCGGATCCAGGCGCCCTGCTCCGCCGCGTTGGCCTGGATGCCCTCCTGCTCGATCACGTCGAGCACGGCGAGGGACGCCTCGCAGGCCACCGGGTTGCCGCCGAACGTGCTGAACCACTCGGTCTCCCGCGCGAATCGATCCACGATGTCCTTCCGGGTGATGACCGCGGCCACCGGGTGGCCGTTGCCCATGGGCTTGCCGAGCGTCACGACGTCGGGAACCACGCCGTGCACGTCGAACCCCCAGAGGTGCGAGCCCGGACGGCCGAACCCCGACTGGACCTCATCGGCGACGAAGAGCCCCCCGGCGTCGCGCCAGCGCCGCACCGCGTCCTGCAGGTAGTCGGCCGGCGGCCCGAAGATGCCATCGCTCGTGAATCCGGAGTCCACGATCATCGCAGCCGGCCGAACGCCGTGCCCGGCGAGCGTGGCGATCGCCTCGTCGACGTGCTCCGCGTATCTGATCGTCCAGCCCGGTTCTTCGCGACGGTGCCGACCTCGATACCCGTCGGGCGCCGGTACCGTCTCGACGTTCGGAGGAACGGTGGCGTCCTTCCATCCCTCTGGCGACAGGTCGGCGAGCACCGTGGTCACGCCGTGATACGCGAAGTCGGTCACCAGACCGCCGTTGCCCCCGGTGACGGTCGTGGCGAGGCGCCAGGCCAGGTCGTTCGCCTCGCTCCCGGAGTTCACGAGCATCACGGTGTCCAGCCCGTCGGGCATGGTGGCGATCAGCCGCTCCGCGAGCTCCAGCGCGGCGCCGTGGAGGTAGCGCGCGTTCGTGTTGAGCGTCGCCGCTTGTCGGGCGATCCCGTCCACCACGCGCGGATGACAGTGACCCACGACGGGGACGTTGTTGTAGCAGTCCAGGTACGCGCGCCCGTCGGCGTCGTAGAGCCACGCGCCGCGTCCGCGGACCAGATGCAGGGGCCGGTCGTACGTGAGCGGCGAGATCGCCGACCCCAGCAGACGCTCGCGACGCTCCACCAACCCGTCGAGCGAGCTGCCCGCTCGGGGCACGGGACGATCGGTCCGGATCGCGGCGTTCATCGCTTCCCTGATCCGCCGCTGGTACTCCACGACACCCATGTCGTGATAGGCGTCGAGCATGGCCCAGACGCCGGCGTCCCATCCGGTGATGTACTCGGCGTTCTCCGGGTAGCTGCCGACGCGCCACGCGGAGATGACCGCGGTCGTCGACCACCGCGTCAGCAACAGGTCGGGCAGGACGGCGATCTCGTCGTCGAGGAACGGCGTGACCGATGCGTACCCGGCGGCGGTCGCCTCGAGCGATTCGAAATGGTCCGGCCGCTCGCCCATCACGGCTTCGACCATCGAGACGAAGTCGCAGATCAGCGCCGAATGCGCCATGTCGCCGAAGTCGATGATGCCCGACACGTGTTGTTCAGGATCGAACAGGCAGTTGTCGGGGGTCAGGTCGTTGTGGATCACCTGCGCACGCAGGTCGCCGAAGACCGGACGCACATGCTGCTCGAATCGGTCGAGGACGCCCTCGACCACGCCGCGCCTGGCCGCGTCCGGGATGTGTCGCACCAACGGCCGGAGGTCCAACGCGTGCTTGACGTTCCAGAGCAAGGGATGTCCCGCGGAGGGATGGAAGAAGCCGCGGAGGGCTTGCCCCAGTCGCGCGCATGTGGCGCCGAACGAATGCAGCGTGTCACTGCGGAGCTCGTCGGGCTCCATGGTGCGTCCCGGCAGCAGCGTGACCAGCCGTACGATGTGGGGTCGGCCATCGGGGCCGGTCACGTTCACCTGGAGCTCGCCATCGACGGTCGCGACCAAGCGCATGACGGGGAGCGTCGGGTCGGTATGGGCGACGTGCAGCAGTGCCAGCGTTTGCATGTCGATCACACCGGGATCGTCCGCGGGATTGCCGATCTTCAACACGAACCCGCGGCCGTCCTCGGTGGTGATCTTGACGTTCTGGTCCCGCTCGCTGACGAGCGGCGATACGGCGCCGTTCACGCCGAAAGCCTCTGCCGCGATGCGCTCCGCTTCCACCGGTGTGAACGCGGGCGGCGGCGCTTCCAGCGGATCCGGCTCGCCTGCGACGCTGGTCATGTCCGCGGCGATGTCCGTCATGGGAGCACCACTTTAATCAACTGGGCGGGGCGGCCGAGGGGAGGGGGACGAAGACCGGATCAGGACGAGGCTCTTGCGGCGGCCTTCTCTTCGTAGATCTTCGCGGTCGCGTCCAGCATCGCGAGGTAATTCATGATCCCCTCGCGAGCCTCCTTCGCCTCGTCCGACAGGTCCGTCAGCTGGTCGATCTTCCAGTGCTTGAAGAGCACCGGCAACACGACCTGGTCGTGATGGATCCGCAGGTCGTAGATGCCCGCCTTGGCCATCTGGATCGCCTTCGCCTTGAACTCGGGGATCTCGATACCGGGCATCTGGAACCCCAAGACCTGCCGGTTGATCGCCATCATCATCGCCGACGGGTCGATCTCGAGCGCGGCCTTGGCAAGCTCCCGGTAGAAGACGTAGTGCAGGTTCTCGTCGATCGCGATGCGCGCCGTCAGCTTCTCGATCAGCGGATCGTCGGTGTACTGCCCCGTGTTGCGGTGCGCGATCCTGGTCGCGAGCTCCTGCAGCGACGTGTAGACCAGCCCGTCGAGCGGATCGCCGAAGAATCCACCCTTGCCGTCCGGGTAGTAGCCGCGTGACACGGTCTCCATGCGTCCCCGCTCGAGCGCGACGGGGTCGAGGCCCCGCGTCACGGTCAGGTAGTCGCGCAACACGATCGCGTGGCGGCCCTCCTCCGCGGTCCATCGCCGGACCCACTCGCCCCAGACCCCGTCACTGCCGAACGTCTCCCACAGCGCGAGGTGGTAGTAGGGAAGGTTGTCCTCGGTGAGGAGGTTCACCTCGAGCGAGATGCGGGAGATCTCGCTCAGGTGGCTGTCGGTCGGCTCCCACGGCTCCTCCACATAGTTGCGTCCCTTCTCGTAGGGCACGTACTCGTGTGGGAACCACTCGGTCGCCTGGGAGAGGTGTCGTTCGAGACCCTTCTCCAGAGCGGGCTCGAGCTGCGTGAGCATGTCCGCGGGAGGTACGGCGGTGTCATGGGTTTGTCGTTGATCGAGCATGGTTCCTCCAGCCGGCTCTCGTACGCCGGGATCGTGGCCATCCGCAGTCGCGACCGAAGGCTGGAGTCGCTCATCGCCGGACAACGTTCGGGCGGTTCCCCTTCAGCTTACGCCACGGGTCAGGGGATCACCGTGAAGGCGTCGATCGAGGTCTGGGTTCCGCGGGCGGCCGGACGAGCCTCGCCCAGGACGACGATGCGCAGCTCGTGCAAGCCGAGCGCGAGCCCGTCGATCGTGCGGTCCGCCGCAGCCGGAGCGCTCGCGTAGTTGTCGACGGTCTTGAGCAGCGCTCCGTCGAGGTAGATCTCCGCCCGGCCCTGGTGGGGTCCCCGTGCCGTGTGCCAGTCGACCCCCGTCCCGTAGAACGCGAACGTCGCAGCCGTCCGGGCGAGGTCGCTCACGGCGAGATCGCCCCCCGAGGCCGCCGCGTTCTTCGCCCTGCCCCATGCGAACGCGAGCTCCGGGCTCCAGACGACCTTGCCCCCGGCCTCGATCGCGTCGACGGCGACCTGGGTGTCCGCCGCTCCCGGCGCGCCTTGCTCGCCGAGCACGCGGATCGTGATCGTGTGATCGCCGCGTGCGAGATGGCGGAACGACCTGACCACTTTGAACGACATCGACGTCGCGTATCCGTTGAATGTCCCCTTGGCGCGGCCGTCGATCCACACCGATGCCTTGCCCTGCGTCGGCCCCATCACCGTGTACCACGTGACGGTCTTCCCCGTGAACGCGAACGACGCCGTCGCGCCTTCGACGTGGTCCATCGCGTACGACCGGCCGAACGCCTTGGTCGACGACACCGTCCGCCACGCGTAGCGGATCGCCGGGCTCGCCTGTTCCACCTCGATCGGCGCCGCGAAGTCGGCCTCGGTCGTCGTGGCGAGGTTGCCGCCGCGATCGACGATCGCCGTGACGGTACCCGCGGGGTTCACGATCGCCTGGTAGCTCTCCCCGGGAACGAGCGGGTCGACCGCCCGAAGGACCGCGACGGTCACGTTCCCCGTCCGGCAGTCGACCTCCTTCCCGGCCTTGGAGGCGCACGTGATGTCGGCCTCCACCGGGGCGCCCGAGGACGTCAGCCGCAACGAGAGGCTCTCCGACGACACCCCTCTCACGATCTCGCTGAAGGAGACCGTGACGGGCCCGATCACGCCGGTCGGCGTCGCGATCGTCGCCAGCGGTGCCACCGTATCGGGCGACGGGATGACGATCGGCGCGAAGTCCAGCCCGTTGAAGAAGTCCAGATCGACGCAGCCGTCGATGCCCGGCACGTCTCCGCAGTTGCTGTACTGCCAGATCTTCCAGCTGTTCCCCTGCCAGTCGTTCGCGGGGAGCATCGGCGTCGCCACGTTCCAGTGCGCGATCCACAACACGGTGTAGCCCGCGTCGGCGATGGCCGTGGTATCGGCCATGCGGTCCCTCCATCCGATCGGGCTGGTGTAGACCATGGGCTTCACACCGGTGCGGGCCGTCACCTGGCCGAGCCACTGCAGCACCCAATCGGTGAGCTGAGCCGGCGTGAGATCGCCCGCGCGCTCGAGGTCCAGCACCGGGATGATGTTCCCCGGAGCTGGCTGCGCGGTGTCGACGAAATGATCCGCCTCGGGGATGGGGTTGAACGGGTGCAGGTCGGGCCGGGCGAAGTGGTACGCGCCGAACGTGATGCCCGCGGCCATGGCCTCGGCGCGGTTCGTCGAGTAGAGCGGGTCGATGTACCCGGTTCCTTCCGACGCTTTAGCGACCGCGAATCGGATGCCCGAGGCGGCGACCTGCGTCCAGTCGATCGCGTTCTGATGATGGCTGACGTCGATCCCGGGAAGGCTGTCGAGGGGCGGAACGGGCGGCTCGAACGCGTGCCCGTGGTGCGAGGCTCGTCGCGGGGACGCCTGCGCGACGGCCGCCGTCGACGACAGCGCCGAGACGAACGCGAACGCCGTGACGGCGCCCGTGATCGCGCGGGACGCCCGTCTCAGTGTCGCGGTTTCAATCCCGTCGTCAGGGAGTCGCAGAGGTCCGTCGTCTGGCCGAGGATCGTCTTCGACGAGACGAGGAAGGACCCCGACTTCATGTCGAACGTGCCCTTCATCAACGCCACGCCGGTCACCCACTGGAAGAAGGACTGGCCCAGGGTGGTTTCGGTGCCCCAGATCGCGCCGCGACCCACGAACAGGAGCGTGCTGGTGCCGTCGGGGTTGGGCTTGATCGTCAGGAGCGAGTTCTCGTCGAGCTGCATGAGTCCGCCCGACCCGCCCGAGTACTCCGTCGCGGTCTTGGTGCGGAGGGTCTGCAGGACGATCTTCCCCTGACGGTCGGTCCAGGTGGTGAGCGTTCGCGGATCGTGCTGGGTCACCATGGCGGTGAACGCGTCAACGCACTCGACGGGAACGTTGACGTACGCCGGGGTCGATCCGGTCGTACGGCCCACGGCGAGCGCGGGCTGCGTCCCGACGAACACGACGGTCGAGAGCCCGAGGGCGAGGATGGCGATCAGCTTTCTCACCGCAACAGGTTCTCATGACCTATCAAGAACGGCATATGGCTAGACGGGGTTGGTCCAGGCCGTTCGGCCCCCGGCGTCGGTCGCCACGACGCGGACGAACGGCAGGGCCTCGATGTCGGGCCGGAACTCGGCGCGAACCACCAGCCCGGCGTCGTCCCGCTCCAGTACCCGCGCGCCCTCCTGGCGTCCGCGGTGATCGGCGCGGACCGCCCACCCCTCCTGGTACCTCGTCTGCAGGCCCACCGAGCGGCACGGACTACAGCGGACCTCGATCCGGTCGCCGTCGCGCCGGACGTCGTGCAGCACGGGTCCGTTCGACGCGTAGCTCCGACCGTCACGCAACGCGTCCAGCACCGCATCGCGCGATCGGTCCGCGGCGCGCACCATGGTCCATGCGTCGCCGATGTCGAACAGCGGGTAGTGGCTGTCGTCGGTCGCGATCGCCGAGAGCGGCAGACCGGCCTCGAGGGCCAGATCCCAGATGTAGGACGAGTTCCCTCGTCCGTTCTCGCGTTCGGCGCTCGCGTTGAACAGCTCCAACCCCGTCAGCCCTTCGGCATCCAGGATCACCTCGGGCGTGAGCCCGCTCCAGTACGGGTGGGCGACGAACGCGGCGCCGCCCTGTCCGGTGATGAACGCGGCGGCGGTCGTCAGATCGGGGAACGTCCTGAAGTCGTAGTTGTCGATCCGCTCCCAGTACGCGCGGTCGCCGCCGGGGTCCTCCGGCAGGGCGTCGATGCCGATCGCGAGGATCTCCGTGTACCGGCCTTTGCCGAGCGGGTCGACGGCGAGCTCGGCGCCCGTGATCACCAACAGGCGCTCGGTGGACGGGACCGACGTCAGCGTCCAATGATCCGTGATCGCCAGGACGTCGAACCCCGCCCACTCGTAGTGCGCGGCGACGGCCGCCGGCCGGAGCTCACCGTCGCTGTCGGACGTGTGGGTGTGCAGCGCGGCCTTCAACCATGCGCCCTCGCCCTCCCACGCACCGATCGTCCCCACGGCGCGTGATGCTATCCGCTCGCCGTTGCGCCGGTGAGGGCGACCACACCGCCCAGTTCGCGGATCGACGCCTCGGTGATCGGCGTGACGACCAGGATCACCTCGTCGGCCCCCGCCTCGGCCATCTCCCGCAGGCCGGCGGCGATCCGCTCCGGCGCGCCCTCGAGCGGCGGGTTCTCGTCGTCGATCGGTCGTCCGCTCGCCGCGCGATCCAGGACGACATGCACGCACGCGCTCCGCTCGATCTCGCCGGGATCGCGGCCTGCTCGCGTCGCGGAGGCGTCGATCTCGGCGTTGCGTGCAGCGAATCCGGCCGGCGTGTTGCCGTACCAGTCGAACCACGTGTTCCACACGTCGACGTGGGGGAGCGCGATCGACAGGACGCGCTCGCCGCTGCTCCCGACCATCAGCGTCGGCCGGCGAGCGGGCGTGGGGAGGAGCACGGCGTCGTCCACGCGGTGGAAGGAACCGTGAAGCGTCACGCGTTCCCCTGACAGCAGCCGTCGCACGATCTCGAACGCCTCCTCGAACCGGGAGGCGCGATGGTCGAACGGCACGCCGAACGCATCGAACTCCGTCCGGTTCCAGCCGGCGCCCAGACCGAGGACGAGCCGTCCACCGCTCACCTCGTCGACGGTCGCCGCCATCTTGGCGAGGATCGCCGGGGGATGGAAACCCGCGCACGACACCAGCGGGCCGAGCTTCACCCTTCGCGTCACGGCGGCGAGCCCCGCCAGGAGCGTCCACGCCTCCCACGGACCTCGCTCGGGTCGCCCGTCGTCCCGGTAGAGCAGATGGTCGCCCAACCAGATCGAGTCGAACCCGGCGTCCTCGGCGGCGCGCGCCATGGCCATGTACTCCGGCCAGCGCACGTCGCGCTCGACCTCGGGGAGTTGGATACCGATACGGAGCGACCGCGGCACGGTGAGGAGTGTATGCCGTGGCTCTACGCCGTCAGGAACGGACGATCTTGGCGTGGAACAGATGCCCGCAGTTCGTGCACTTCATGTTCACGCGCGCGCCGGGTCCCGCGTGGGTGAACGGCTGGGTCTTGGGGGATCCGCAATGAGGACAGTCCGGACGCGGGGGCGGCAGCTTCCGCTCGTCCTGCGTCACGTCGCGTCGCGTCCTTTCCGTTCTCTGCCGGGTCCATGGACGACCCGGCGCACGAACAGACTACCCGCGCCGGCGCACCGCAGGCTCGAACCACCACGGGGCGAAGCCTCGGTCGTTCTCGTCGACGAGCGTTCCGGGGGGCACCAGCTCATCGATCGCGTCGAGGATGGCCGTCTCGAGACGCACATCCGCGCCGGCGAGGAGGTCGTCCAACTGCTCGATCGTCCTGGGGCCGACGATCGCCGACGTGACCGCCGGATGGGAGAGCGTGAACGCCACCGCCATGTGCGCCATGGAGGCGCCGGCGTCCGCCGCGACCTTGGAAAGCGCCTCGACGAGGTCGAGCTTCCGTTGGATCTCGGGCCTCGAGAGGTCGAACTGCGCCGCGATGTACGGCCCGCGCTCCTTCCCGCGGGTGGCCCGGGCCTCCGGCGACTCGTCGAAGCTCTCGCGCCGGTACCGCCCGGTGAGCCAGCCGCGCGCGAGCGGGCTCCATACCAGCACGCCCATCCCGAGCTCCTGCGCGACGGGGAGCACGTCGTGCTCGATGTGACGCACGAAGATCGAGTACGGCGGCTGCTCGGTGCGGAACGCCGACAACCCTCGCCGTTCGGCCACCCACTGGGCCTGGACCAACTGCCATCCCGGGAACGTCGACGAGCCGAAGTATCGGATCTTCCCCTGGCGCTGCAGGTCGGTGAGCGCGGAGAGCGTCTCCTCGACGGCGGTCTCGCCCTCCGGCCGGTGCACCTGATAGAGGTCGATGTGATCGACACCCAGACGACGCAAGCTGTCCTCGACGGCGCGCATGATCCACAGGCGTGAGTTCCCTCGTTGGTTCCGTCCCGGACCCATGGGGTTGTGGAACTTCGTGGCGAGGACGATGTCGTCGCGGATCGAGCCTTTCAGGGCCAGGCCGACGATCTCCTCGGAGCGACCCTCCGAGTACATGTCCGCCGTGTCGACGAAGTTGATCCCGCCGTCGATCGCGCGACGAACGATCCGGGCGCAATCTTCGGCGTCGTCGTTGCCCCACGGGCCGAACATCATGGTGCCGAGGCAATGAGTGCTGACCCGCACCCCCGTGCTGCCGAGCGTTCGGTACTCCATGGTGACTCCTCCTTCTGTCCCTATGTCGAGCCGGTGCTGTCCATCGCGGCCAGGAGCCTGACGACCGACCCTCGCAGGCCGTATTCCTCGGCGAGCGCGCGCAACGCGTCGTCGTCGCGCGCTCCATGCCAGACCTCGACCGAGCACGTGACCTCGATCGGCACCAGCTTGCGCATCGCCGCGAGGTAGTCCTCCGACTCGCGGAGTCGCGCGCGCAGCGCGGGCTTCCCCTTCAGCGGACCGGGACGGGGTGCATCGCCGGCCGCGTCCGCCAGGAGCTCGTCGATCGACGCGTACGTCTGGATGAGCGCCAGAGCCGTCTTCTCTCCCACGCCCTTCACGCCGGGGAGCTCGTCGGAGGGATCGCCGCGCAGGATCGCGAACTCCGCGTACCGCGACGCCGGGACGCCGTACTTGTCCATCACCGTCACCTCGTCGAACTCCAATAACTCCGAGACGCCGCGGACCGTGAACAGCAGTCGGACGGAGGGATCACGGACCAATTGGATCAGGTCGCGATCGCCGGAGACCATCTCGAACAGGTCGTCATCGTTGGCGCCGACCACCAACGCGCCGATCGCATCCTCCGCTTCCCACGTCGGCGCCTGCGCCTGCCGCATCCCGGTCAGGTCCAGCACGCGGCGCAGCAGTGCGAACTGCACGGTCAGGTCCGCCGGCTCGTCCGGTCGGTTCGCCTTGTACCCGGGATACAGCTGCGTCCTCACGGTTGGGCGCCAATCGTGGTCGTACACGTGGATCACCTCGTCGGGTCGCCGGGACACGACCAACCGGGCCACCATGTCGAGGTAGCCCACGACCGCGCCGACGGACGTCCCGTCCGGCGCGTGCGCCACGTCGCGGAGCGCGAAATACGACCGGTACCCCAGGCTGGAGACGTCGAGCAGCAACCGATGGGTCACGGCGGCAGCCTACGCGGCAACGGCGTTGGTAGCGTCGGGGCCATGACGCAGCCGGTCGCCCCCACCGAGGAAGCACGCCGGACCGCCGGCATCCTGGCGGTATCGCTGACCACCCTGGTGTGGGGACTCGCCCCGTTGATCGTGAAGCAGGTCCAGATGCCCGTGCTCAGCTTCGCCGCGTACCGGCTGTGGGCCGGCGTCGTGATCTTCGCCGTGGTGTTCGCGGTCACCGGCCGGCGACTGTCGTGGGCGACGCTCCGGACGTGCGCGCTCGGCGGCGTGATCTTCACGGCCGACGTCGCGTGCAGCTTCCTGGCGTTCCGGCTCACGAGTGTCGCGGACGCCACGATCATCGGCGCGCTCGCCCCGGTCTTCATCATGATCGGCGCGTCTCGCTGGTTCGGCGAGCGCGTGGGACGCCGAGACCTCGTGTTCGTCGCGATCTCGTTCGCGGGGGTCGCGCTGGTCGCGATCGGATCCGCCGGGACGCCGGCGTTCGACGCTTGGGGCGATCTCTTCGCGCTCGTCAGCGTGTTCACGTGGACCGCGTACTGGCTCTTCTCCAAGCGTGCGCGAGCGAGCGTAGGGGCGCTCGAGTACATGACGAGCGTCATCCTGGTCGCTGCCGTCCTGATGACCGCGGTGGCGTTGGTGTCGGGGGAGGGCCTGTCGCCGCCGACCCGCGGTATGGACTGGCTCTTGATCTGGGCGGTGGCGCTCGGCGCGGGCGCGATCGGACATGTGCTGCTGGCGTGGTCGCACCGGCACGTCGAGGCATGGATGGGATCGCTGATCTCCCAGTGCATGCCGGTGGCCAGCTCGATCGCCGCATGGGTGCTGCTCGACGAGGCGCTCACCCCGCTCACGATCGTGGGCGGCCTGATCGTCCTCGCCGCCACTGCGGCCATCCTGGTGCGCTCCCGCACGCGGGGCGGCGACGGATCGTTCGACGCACCGGAGACACCTGCTCCGGCCGGGTAAGCATCAGCCGGCACCCGCGGCAGCCTCGGCCTGCGAGGCGCAGGACGACGCGCCGCCGCCGTCGGCCACCTCCAGCCACCGAGTGAGGATCGGGGCGATCAGGTTCGCCATCAGGTCCTCGTGCCCCGGCGCTGGATGCACGCCGTCCGACGTCAGCTCGTCGTCGCTCACGAACGAGTCCCAGTCGGCCACCAGGGCGTTGGGGTACTGCGACACGAGCCCGTGGATGTGGACGTTGACGCCCGGGATGTTCTCGAGCGGGCCGTGCGCGGTCTGCCATATCACCAGTGGCACATGCTTGAGCGCCTCGAGCATGGCGGCGCCGTTCTCCCGGAACGCGACCGGGTCGGCATCGTTCGTCCCCAGCTCGATCACCACGACGTCGGGCGGGGTGGCCGCCTGGATGGCAGCGGCGGTGAGCGCTGAGTTCGTTCCCCGGCCGATGACCGCGTCGAACCCGATCGACCATCCAGGGAGGGCTTCGAGGATCCACGGCTCCGCGCCGTCGGCGATGGAGTCGCCGATGACGAACGCCGTCGGAGGATCGGTCGCGCCCAGGCGGGGGAGACGCAGCCACCGTTCCACGGTGTCGTCGCGCGCGACGTAGAGCGTCTTCTCGTCGCCAGGAACGCCGAACACCTGCATGTCCCCGCCATCGCCGAGCGGGAACGCGTCGGTCGGCAACGCGTCCATCGGCGTCGCCCAGCGCTCTCCGATGAAGCGTTCGGGTGCCCGGCGCGCTCCCGCGCCCACCTCGATCACGACGGGTTCGTCCGGCAGACAGCGGAAGCCGAGGAGCTGCTCCGGTGGCACGCATCCGTCGTCTCGGAACAGCATCAGCGTCCTCGGCGGGGCGAGCTCGCCGGCCACCGGGCACCCCGCGGTCCCGAGCGCGGGAGGCGACTGGGGAGGTGGTTGCGAGGGCGCGGCGCCCGTTGCGATCGAGCACGAGACGGCGACGAGCGCGAACAGGGCCGCGGGCGTGCGTCTCACGTGGCTACTGTATCGACCCGAACGCGCGAACCCGGACCGGGCCCTGGATGCTGCGGGTGTGGCGCACCGTTGGCACCTCGGGCTCGATCCGGGCTCGTTCGGGTCCGACGATCGACCGGTCAGGCCCGGTCGATCAAGCGGACGTCTCGCTCGAGACAGTCGGAAGGCGTGTCGAGCGCGTTCGCCGTCCGAGTGAGCGCCGCGGACATCGCCCGCAACGCCCCAGCCGCCATGCGTCCCGTACGGGTGGCGGACACGAGCTCCTGCTCGCGACGGGCGATCTCGGTCGCCCGGCGGAGCTCCTGCTCATGCAACCGCTGCTCATCCGTGCGGAACTGTGGGGTCTGGACCATCTCGCGCTCACCTCCTTCCCTCGGGTTCTTGGCCGTGCTTCTTGGCCAGTGATAGCTTGACGTGAAGGTACTTGACGTGTAGCTTGATGTCAAGAAATCCGACATGAAGTTTCTTGTTATCGAAAGGAGGAGCCGGCGATGGGAACGAAAGATTCGATCGACGAGTTCTTGGAGCGCACGTGCAGGATCTTCCCCCGCCTCGATCCGGAGGTCGAGGGGGCCGTCGACCGGATCTGCAAGCTGAATAAACGTTTCGACACCATGCTCGAACACGCCGTCGAAGCGTTCGGCCTCAACAAGGGCGAGTTCAAGGTCCTCATCACCCTGCGGCAGCACAACGACGACTTCACCATGTCGCCCGGCGAGCTCGGCGACGAGCTCATCCTGTCCTCAGGCGCCATGACGAACCGCCTCGATCGGCTGGAGGCGGCCGGTTTCATCGCCCGCGAGGCGGATCCGGACGACCGGCGGGCGCTGATCATCCGGCTCACCCCCGACGGACTGCGAAAGATCGACGAGGCGGTGAACGCGGCGGCGCACGACGAGTTCGCAGTGGTGTCGGTGCTCACCCCGGCGGAGCAGAAGCGTCTGAACGCGCTGTTGCGCAAGCTGATGCTCTCGTTCGAGATCAAGCCCATGGCCATGGCGGCCGCGGGCCACGCCTAAACGACCGGCGCTTCCGGCTCGTGTCGGGCGGCGTCCGCGGGCGTCGCGTACCGGGCGGCCACTCGCTCCACGAACGCTCCGAACCGCTGCGCGAGCGCGCCGCTGCGGATGTGGAGCACGTTCTCCGCGTTGTCCTCGCCCCCGTGCGACAGGTTGTAGCTCCCCGTCAGCACATCTCCGTCCGCCACGACGACCTTCGCGTGCATGAAGTCGTGCACGCCTCCCGCCGCGCTCCACGGCGTCGAGACCTTCCCGGAAAGGCGTGGACGGATCGCCTCCCAGGCGGCGATCTTCCAGTGGTTCGGGGGCCAATCCTTCCACTGTCCGACGACCTGACGCATCTGCGTCGCGTCGTAGGCGCCCATCAGATCGAACGAGGCGCGTCCCGCGATCTCCGCGAGCGTGCCCAGCACCGCGCCAGACGTGATCACCGGGGACAGGATCCGCACACGATGGTCCGCAGCCGCGATGCGCTCCGCGGAGCGATGGGCGAGCGACGGGCCCCGTGGCGAGAACAAGGCCTGCACCTCGACGCCGCGACCGAGCGTCGCCGACGCGCTCTCGCCGCCGCTCGACTCGATCCGCTCCTTCGTCCACAGCTGCTCGAAGTTCCGCGTGTAGGACTGGGCGATCTCGGGCGACGACACGCGAACGATGATGTTCTCCTCACGCGAGAACGCGTCGTCCGTCCAGTTCGTGGAGCCGGTCCACACGTGTGCGCCGTCGCGAACCACGTACTTGTGATGCATCAGCGCGCCCTGGTCGTGCACGCCTTTCGTCGGCACCTCGAGCCCGTCGATGGCATCCGGGTCGCAGGTCATCGGCGGGTTGTGCGTGGCCTCGGCGTCGCGCTCCTGATTGAACGCGACGCGTGTCCGAACACCACGAGCCATCGCCACCTCGAGGGCGTCGGCGACGCGCGCGGCGGCTCCCACGCGGGCGTCGAAGTCGTAGATCGCGATGTCGATCGTCGTGGTGGCCTCCGAGATGTACGCGACCAGCATGTCGGCCACGTCTCCCGCCGATCGCGCGCCGTCTTCCAGGAACTCGGCCTCGATCCCCGTCACTCGCCGACGACCTCGTCGTCTCCGATCGCGTGGTCGCATGTGCGCTCGAAGCATGCGATCACCGTTCGCATGGCCACCTCGGGGTCGTCGGTCACGGAGACGAGCCGGAGGTCGTCGGGGGCGATCAGACCGTCGTGCAGCAGGTCGCCTCTCCACCACGTCAGCTGCGGCGCCCAGTGATCGCTGCCGAACAGCACCACCGGGAAGTGACGGATCACGCCGGTCTGGATCAGCGTCAGTGATTCGTACAGCTCATCCAGCGTGCCGAACCCACCGGGGAACACGACGAATCCCTCCGCCGCTTTCACGAACATCGTCTTGCGCGCGTAGAAGTGGGAGAACTCGAGCGCGATGTCGATGTATCCGTTGTCCCCTTGTTCATGCGGCAGCCGGATGTTGAAGCCCACGGAGAGCCCGCCGGCCTCTCGGCACCCGCGGTTGGCGGCCTCCATGATCCCGGGACCGCCCCCGGTGACCACGGCCCATCCTTGTTCGGCGAACGCACGGCCGGTGGCGGTCGCGAGCTCGTACGAAGGATCGCTCGCGAGGATGCGAGCGGAGCCGAAGATGGAGACCGCCGGACGGTCGATGCGGTTCACGGTCTCGAACCCTCGACGGAACTCCTCGGCGATGTCCGCGACCTGACGCCCGATCTTGCCGTCGCGCTGCAGGATCTCGCGATCGTCCACGCGGCCAGTGTGGGTGCCGGGTGGACCAGCGACAAGCGGCCCCTGGAGGAAGATGCGCGAAGGCCCGCGGGAACCGCGGGCCTTCGGCCTTGAGGAAGAGGATGTCTGAGCCTCCGTCTCGCGACGTGGGCCGGGGCACCCGTCCGCTGATTGTCGCATCGCTCGCGGCGCCGGTCCCTAGTCCGAACGTCGCAACCACCACCGACGAAGGTCGGACGATGGTGCGAACCTGGATCGGCCCGGCACGGGCACCCGGGCCGATCCCGTTCGCTACGACGTGAACCCGACGTCCTCCATGCGAAGCTCGAGCGTCGCGTTCACGGTGGACCCGGTGACGTTCGGGTTCATCAGGTAGTTGATGGTTTCGAAATGCGCGTAGATGATCGGCGCGTCGTCGAACACGATCTGCCGGATCTGTTGGTATAGCCCGCTCCTCGTGGCGTCGTCCATCTCGACCCGCGCCTGATCGATCAGGTCGTCGACCGCCGGGTTCGAGTAGGACGTCGTGTTGATGGCTCCTCCGCTCCGAACGACCAGGGCGTAGAAGTTGTCGGGGTCGATCGTGCGCTCCTGGTACGCCGACGTGATCTGGTATTCGCCCTTGACGAACGCGTCGAACCAGATCGAGACGTCGACCTGTTTGATGTTCATGGTGATGCCGACCTGCTTCAGCTGTTCACGCACGACCTGCCCCGTCTTCAGCAGCTCGGGGTACTGGGGAAGGCCGAGGTACTCGACCGTGAGGCCGTCGCCGAACCCGGCCTGTTGCAGCAGCCCTCTCGCCTTGTCCAGGTCGGGGGTGACCTGGGGGGTCCCGTCGTACCAGGTGGAGCCCGTCGGGACCTCCTCGATGCCTACCTCGCCGGCGCCCGAGTACGCGACGTCGCGGATCTGGGTGCGGTCGATGGCCCAATACACCGCCTGCCGGACGAGCTTGTCGTCGAACGGCGCGATCGCGGTGTTCAGCGCTAGGTAGTCCGGGATGCCCGCCGTAGCCGACGTGACGTACGTGTACGAAGGATCGGTCGAGAGCGACGCGAGACTCTGCAAGGGCACCGCGTCAACCCAGTCGAGCTCGCTCCCGCTCAACCCGTCGATCCGCCCCTGATCCACCAGCAGGAACCGGAACTCGATCCCGTCCAGGTACGGCTTGCCTTCCTTGAAGTACCCGTCGAACTTCTCGAGCGTAACGTGATCGCCCTGGACCCACTCCACGAACTTGAAGGGTCCGGTGCCGACGGGGTTGCGTGCGGGATCGGCCGACTCCACCGCCTTCTGGTTCACGATCTCGCCGTTGTTCGCCAGGTTCGACAGGAACGGTCCGAACGGCGTCTTCAGGTGGAAGACCGCCTGGGTCGGAGATACGACCTCGACGCTCTTCATCACGTCATAGAGCGGCGAGTAGGAGCTCGCCGTCTTGGGATCCAGGATGCGCTCGAACGTGTACTTCACGTCCTCCGCGCTGAACGCCTCGCCGTTGTGGAACATGGCGTTGTCCACCAGGTTGAACACCCACGTCGTGTCGTCGTCGGCGCTCCAATCCGTGGCCAGGACGCCCACGAACGAACCGTCGGTGTCGATGTCGATGAGCTTGCTGAAGATGTTGTCGTAGACCTGCGCGCCCGTGTAGATCGTGGACGTCGCGGGGTCGAGCGTGTCCGGCTCCCCGGTGAGCGCGGCCTTCAACGTGCCGCCCGGCTTGATCGCACCCGTATCGGTGCTGCCGCTCGGGCCGGTGGCAGCCGTGTCGCTGTCCTTGGAGCACGCGGCGAGTACCGCTCCGAGGCTTGTCGAGGCGAGCGCGACGGCGCTGAACCCGCCGGCCCGCCGCAGGAAGTCGCGCCGTGACAGGTCGCCGCGGAGGAACCCGCGCGCGAGTGACTCGGCCATCATCTGTTCGTTCTTGTCCGGCTTCATGTCTTCCCTCCCTCTCACCGGCTCACGCGCGGTGCTTGTCCAGGTACGAAAGGAACGTTGTGTTGAACGCCGACGGCTGCTCCCATATGCAGGCGTGACCGCCCGTGGTGGTCGCCCAATCGGCGCCGGGGATCGACGCATGGAGCTGCTTCGACAACCTGACCGGGATGAGGATGTCCTCCTCGCCCGCGAGGACCAGCGTCGGAATCGTGACGGAGCCCAGCCGGTCGGTGGTGTCGTGTGTCTGGATCACGCTGAGCTGCGCGAGGTAGGCTTCGGTGGACATCGCCAGCTCGGCCATGCCCGCCTCGAACTCCTTGAGCTCGCCCTCCCGCTCCTCGAAGAACGGGACGGTGAAGGCCCACAGCGTCACGTCGCGCATGATGAACGGCACGCCGTTCACCGGCGCCATGTCCGCCCACATAGAGAACATCCGTGAGCAGAACGGGCCCGGCGCCGCGTACGTGCACGCCAGGGTCACCGTCTTGAGGTCGCCCCCGAAGTTGATGGCGTACTCCTGGGCGATCATGCCGCCCATCGAGACGCCCATCATGTGGAACCCGCGGAGGCCGAGCTCGTCGACGAGCGCCTTGGCGTCCTCGGCGAGCATGCGGCTGGTGTACGGGCCCGGCGGCGCGCTCGTATGCCCCACGCCTCGGTTGTCGAACCGCAGGACGCGGTAGCCCGCCCCCAACAGGTCGTCCATCTGGAAGGCCCAGGTCTCGAGATCGTCCGCGAGACCGTTCACCAGCACGATGGTCTCGTCGCCGTCGCCTTCGAGCCGGTAGTTGATCTCGATGCCATTCACCTGTGCGGTCGACACGTTCCTTCCTTTCTGGTCTCTTGGCTCTTTAGGCCGGCTCATGCAGCCGGGCTCGAGCAACGTGGCATGCGGCCAGGTGGCCGCCGCCGAAGTCCGTCATCTGCGGGTCGTCGTCCGTGCACCTCGCGATCGCGACCGGGCAACGCGTGTGGAACCGGCACCCCGACGGTGGAGAGATCGGACTGGGGATCTCTCCCACCAGTTCCGCCGGGCGGAGGCGGCGCGAGGGGTCGGGCACGGGGATCGCCTCCAGCAGCGCTTTCGTGTAGGGGTGTTGCGGGTCGCCGAACACGGCCTCGGTCGCTCCGGTCTCCACGATCCGGCCCAGATACATCACGGCGACGCGGTGGCTGATGTGGCGGACCACCGAAAGGTCGTGCGCGACGAACAGGATCGCGAGACCGAGTTCGCGCTGGAGCTGCGCGAGCAGGTTCAGCACCTGCGCCTGCACCGAGACGTCCAGCGCCGAGACGGGCTCGTCCGCCACGATCAGCGCGGGGGAGGGGGCGAGCGCGGCGGCGATCCCCACGCGCTGCCGCTGCCCTCCCGACAGCTCGTGCGGGCGACGATCCGCGAGCGAACCCTGCAGACCCACGCGGTCCAACAGGTCGGCGACGCGCGCCGCGCGGTCTTCCTTCGTGCCGACCGCCTGGGCGTCGAGGGCTTCGCGCACGCTCCGCCCGACCGTCCACCGCGGGTCGAGCGAGCTGAACGGATCTTGGAACACGGGCTGGACGCGCCGCCGAAGCACGTCGAGGCCCCTGCCGCGGGCACGCGTGACGTCGACGCCGTCGAACTCGATACGTCCCGCGGTGGGCTCGATCAGCCGGAGGATGCAGCGAGCGAGCGTGCTCTTGCCCGATCCGGACTCGCCGACCACCGCGAGCACCTCACCCGGCGCCACATCGAGATCGACGCCTTCCACGGCGTGGAGTTGGTCGGCGCGACGGAACAGGCCGGATCGCACGGGGAACCGCTTCACCAGCCCCTCGACCCGGAGCAGCGGGCGGTCCTGTCTCGCGACACCCGGTGTCGGCTGCACGGCGATCGCGCTCATGCGCTCGCTCCCTCTGCGGAGCCGGCCGGCTCGAGCGGGCCCTCGCCCCCGGCCGCGCGCGTCGCGTTCGACAGCCAGCACGCGACCCGGTGGTCTCCGGGCTCCGTGGCGAGCGGCGGCACGCGGTCGCATTCGTCCATGCGGTGCGGGCATCGCGGCGCGAACCGGCAGCCCGGCGGGGGGTCCGTCAGATCGGGAACCCGCCCCTCGATCACGCGGAGCGCTCCGCGTTCCTGGCCGGCGGTGGGCAGCGCGGCGAGGAGCGCCTGCGTGTAGGGATGGAGCGGCGCCCGGAAGATCTCCTCCGTGGGTGCGACCTCGACGAGCTGGCCGGCGTACATCACGCCGACGCGATCGCAGAGCTGGGCGACCACGCCAAGGTCGTGCGTGATGAGCAGGATCGTGGTGTGGTGCGCGCGCCGGAGGTCCCGGAGCAGGTCGAGGATCTGGGACTGGATCGTAACGTCCAGGGCCGTCGTCGGTTCGTCGGCGATCAGCAGCGCCGGCTCGTTGGCGAGCGCCGTCGCGATGACCACCCGTTGGCGCATGCCGCCGGACAGGCGGTGGGGCGGATCGCCGTAGCGTCGTTCGGGCTCGGGGATGCCGACATCCGTGAGGAGGCGGAGCGCGTTCGCGCGGGCGGCTCGCCGATCGATCGGCCGGTGGGCCCGGATCGTCTCGGCGACCTGGCTCCCGACCGAGAAGCACGGGTCGAGCGACGTCATCGGGTCCTGGAACACCATGCTGACGCGATCGCCCCGCAACGTCCGCATGTCCTCGTCGGACAAGCCGGCGAGATCTCGGCCCTGGAAGCGGATCGTGCCGCGAACGTCGGCCGTCCCGGGAAGCAATCCCATCAGCGCGAGCGCGAGCGTCGTCTTCCCGCATCCGGATTCCCCGACCAGGCCGAAGATCTCGCCTTCCGCGATCTCGAGCGACACGTCGCTCACCGCCGACACGTCCGCCGACGCGATCCGGAAGTCCACGTCGAGGTTGTCGATCTGCAGGAGCGCGGTCACCTCGTCACCCCGCGGGGGTCGAGGCGCTCGCGGAGACCGTCGCCGATCAGGTTGAACGCCAGCACCGTGATCGCGATCGCGAGCCCGGGGAAGATCTCGACCCACGGCGCCTGCGTGAGCACGTCGCGCCCGTCGGCGAGCATCACGCCGAGCGACGGCGTGGGCGGCTGTGCGCCCAGGCCCAGGAACGACAGCGCCGCCTCGATCTGGAGCGCGAACCCCATCAGGACGCTCGCCTGGACGATGGCGGGCCCGATGGCGTTCGGCGTTACGTGCCGCGTGACGATCCGCGGGGACGAGGCACCGCGGGCGCGGGCGGCTTCGATGAACGTCTGCGACGTCACCACCAAAGTCGAGCTGCGGATGACGCGAGCGAGGATCGGCACGTAGATCACGGAGATCGCCAGGAGCGCGATCAGGCTGCCCGGACCCACGATCGCGATCAGTGCGATCGCGAGCAGCAACGCCGGCAGCGCCAGCAGCATGTCGACCGGTCGCATGATCAAGGTGTCGATCCAGCCGCCGCGGTACCCCGCGATGAGGCCGAGCGGGATGCCGACGACGAACGCGAGGACGACCGACCCCACGGCGACCGAGAGCGAGACGCGGAACGAGAAGATCACGCGCGAGAGCACGTCGCGACCCAGCGCGTCCGAACCGAACGGGTGGGTGAGGCTCAGCCCGCGGAGCACCCGTCCGGACTCGATCGCGTCCGGGTCGTGCGGGGCCAGCAGCGGGGCGAGGATCGCGACCAGGACGAGAACGCCCAGGATCGCCAGGCCGATGCGGGCCTTCCGGCGGCCGGGATCGACCGTCAGATCGCGCCGGAGGGCGGCGGGGGCGGTGGCCGAGATGGCGCTCACGCCGTCTGCCCTTCCTCGACGCGGGGGTCGACCAGTCCGACGAGCACGTCGGTGAGGAGCGTCACCACGACGAACAGGGTCGCCACCACGAGGACCCCGCCCTGCACGACCGTGTAGTTGCGCTGGTTGATCGCGGTGACGACGAGCCTGCCGATCCCCGGCAGGGCGAAGAGGTACTCGATCACGATCGCTCCGCCGAGCAGGACACCGAACTGGATGCCGACGACCGTGACGATCGGGACGGCGGCATTGCGTAGCGTGTGACGGAACACGATCGAGGCTTCCGAGAGCCCTCGAGCCCGTGCGAACAGCACGAACGGCGTGCTGAGCGTCGCCTCCATGGCCCCGCGGGTGGTCCGCAGGATGTACGCGGCCTCGCCGAACGCGAGCGTGACGACCGGCAGGGCCATGTATCGCAGGTTCTGCACCGGGTCTTCCAGGAACGGCACGTACCCGGAGGGCGGCAGCACCTGCATGATCCCCGCGAACAACAGGACGAGCATGATGCCGAGCCAGAAGTCCGGGATCGAGATCCCCGCGATCACGAACCCCTCGGTGAGCCGTCGCACCACGCTCGGCCTGGCTGCTGCGAGCACGCCGAGCGGCACGCCGACCACGATCGCGAGCGTCATGGAGAGCGACGTCAGCTCGATCGTCACGGGAAGTCGTTGCGCGAGCAGCGTGGCGACCGGCGTGTGGCTGATGAAGTCCTGACCCAGGTCGCCATGCAGGATCCCGCCCAGCCACCGGGTGTACTGCGCGAACAGCGGCTGATCGAGCCCGAGCGTGTCGCGCACCTGTGCCACGTTCTCGGGCGTCGCCCGGAACCCGAGCATCGTCCTGACGGGATCGCCCGGGACGAGGTGGATCATCAGGAAGACGAACGCGCTCATGGCGAGCAACACCGGCACGGCGAGCACGAGGCGGCGCACGATGAAACGCGCCCGCGTGTTCACGTCGCGGCCCCCCGGTCTTCGTCGATCGTCTTCCGTAGCTCGCGGAGCACCGACTCCGTGAGCGCGAAGTGCGAGCGCGCGACGGCCGCGGCGGCGTCCGCGTCGCCCTCGCTCACCGCGTCCGCCAACGATGCGTGATGCTCGATCGCGCGCTCACGGATCTGCGCGCTGTACGGCTCGGCGCCGAAGCCGAGACTGATCTCGCTCCGGATCAGTCCGCTCAGGTTCGCCAGGAAGGGGTTCTGCGTCGCGTGCGCGATCGCGGCATGCAACGCCTCGTCGGCCGCTCGCGAGGCCTCGCGGTCGGTTCCGGCCGCCCTGTAGGCGTCGAGCGTCGCGCGGATCCGCGCGACGTCCTCGTCGGTCCTGCGTTCGGCCGCCGTCCGGGCGATCAACGGTTCCATCAGTTGGCGGAAGTCGAACAACCGCTCGAAGCGGTCCCACCCGGGCAACAGCGTGCGGCGGATCATGTCCGCCGCGTCCGGTCCCCAGCCCTGCAGAACGAACGCCCCACCGTTGCGGCCGCGCCGCACGTCGACGTATCCGAGCGCCGCGAGCCGCTGGACGGCCTCCCGCACCGTGCTCCGGCTGACGTTCAGCATCGAGGCGAGGTCGCGTTCGGTCGGCAGCCGCTGCCCGGGGACGAACTCACCCAGGGCGATCGCCGTGACGATCCGGTCCGCGATGTGTTCGCCGGCGCTCCGCATGCGAACCGGTTCGAGGATCGTCGGCGCGCCGGGTGGATCGGGCGGCTCGGGCGCCAACCAGCGTTCCTCGGGATCGTGGAGCGTCACGGGCTCTCCTCAGGCCTCGCGTACCACGCCGACACGAACCGGGCCAGGGTCCGGGCGCCGTCGACGATGCTGGCGAGATCGACCGCCTCGTCGGTCCCGTGGATGTTCCTCGCGATCGGGCCGTAGCAGATGGCGGGCGTGTCGTATCCGTTCAGGAAGTAGCGCGCGTCGGTCGTGCTGCCCGCCCCGACCGCGTGGGGACGCGTACCGTGAGCCGCCTCATGGGCGTCGGCGAGCGCGATGGCGAGCGGATGGTCCGCCGCGAGCGAATACCCCTGAGCGCGGAACCCCGTCGGACGGATCGAGATCGGATGCTCGGTGAGCCAGCGGTCGTCGCGGGTGGCCTCCTCGATCGCGGCTCGCACCCGTTCCTGGGCTTCGCTCGCCGTCCACGCGGTGGGATGACCGACCCTGACGTCCAGCCGCGCGATCGCCGGAACGCTCGACGCCCAGTCGCCCGCGCGGATCATGCCGACGTTGACGTTGTAGGGATGGTCGTCCCCCTCGAGCGCCGGATCGTCCACGTGGTCGTTCATCTCCCGCTCGAGCCTCCCCAGCGCTCCGATCACCGGGATCGACGAGTCGATGGGGTTGACCGCTCGGTTCGCCGACTGCGCGTGCGCCGCCTTGCCGGTGAGCACGATCTGGAGCCAGAGGATCCCCACGCCCGCCACGAGGAGGTCGAGGTCGGTCGGCTCGGTCAGCACGACCGCGTCCGCGAGCTGTCCGGCGAGGCAGGCCGCTAGCGCGCCGTTGCCCGTGCATTCCTCCTCGATCACGCTCAGGAAGCGCAGGGGTCCGCCGATCGCGTCGGGAGCCACTCTGCGGAGGGCGTCGATCGCGAGCGAGATCATGGCGAAACCGGCCTTCATGTCGCCGGCGCCACGTCCGATCAGCCACCCGCCGCGGCGGGTCGGGACGAAGGGGTCGCTCGACCACGGACCGGTTTCCTCCGCCGGGACGACGTCGATGTGGCCACCGACGAGGAGCGACCGGCCCTCGTCGGGCCCGAGGACGCCGACCACGTTCTCGCGACCGTCGTACGGCAGCAGCGGGATGCCGGCCCCGTCGTGCTGTTCGATGTCCGCCGGGATCGGGAGCCGACCCACATAGAACCCCAACCGCTCGAGCTCGTCGGCGACCACCGCTTGCGCCGAGGCCTCGGCGCCCAGGACGCTCGGCTCGGCCACGAGCCGTTCCAGGAACAGGAACGCTCGCTCGGCGTCAGCGTCGATCGCCCGGTCGACCGCGTCCATGTCGACCGGGGACCCCGTCGGAGTCAATGGTTGAATGTCCAGTCCAAATGCTCCTTTTCGCGGAGGCTACACCCGACGTCAAGGCAACGAGGGGCATTCGCAAGGCTGTCCGGCACGGCGGCGGTGGTACGTTCGGGCTCCGTGGAGCGCCCCACACGATCGTCGACGCTCGCGATCGCGGGCTTCGTGATCGCCGTCGTGGCCACGGCGCTCGTCGCCTGCGTTCCCAGGTCGCCGCTGCAGCCCATCTTGCCCCCCGGAGTGGAGCCCGGCGGACCGTTCCGCTGGCTCGCGGACCTGCTCGGCCTCGGCGGCTTGCACGGATCCGCACTGGTCGCGGCGTCCGTTGCGGCCCTGATCGGCTCGGCCGTCGCGTTCGTCTGCGTGGTGCGCGAGGCGTGGCGTGGGACGATATCGCTTCGGACCGCGGTGATCCTCACCGTGGGGGCGCATGCGGTCGTCATGACGTTGCCGCTGCTCGTCTCGCGCGATGTCTACTCCTACATCGCGTACGGGAACATCGCCGGGCTGCATCACGCCAATCCCTACCTGCAGACCCCGATCGACTTCCCGCGGGACGCCGTGACGAGCCTGGTCGGTCCCGGGTGGATCTCGACGCCGGCCGTCTACGGACCGTTGTTCACCGGGTACGCGTCGGTCGTCGTCAGGCTGGTCGACTCGGTGCACGCACAGGTGGAGCTGTTCAGGTTGACGGCTCTCTGCGCGAGCCTCGGCACCGTGGCCATGATCGCCGCGACGGCGCGGCTGGCGCGGCCGTCTCGCGCGGCGTTCGCGGTCGCGGCGTTCGGCATGAACCCGGTCGTGCTGTTCGACGCGGTGGCGGGCGGTCACAACGATCTCCTGGTCGCGTTCGCGGTGGCGGGGGCGCTCGCCTTGCTGATGGCGCGACGCCAGGCCCTCGCCGTGGTCGCGCTCACGCTGGGCACGCTCGTCAAGGTGGTCGCCGGGCTGCCCTTGTTGTTGTTGGTGGTGTGGTGCGCCGCACGCGCACCGGCCGGACGCCGCGCCCGGACGTTCGTCACGCACAGCGGACTGGCCGCGGCGATCTGGTTCGTGTTCGCGGCGCCGTTCCTCAACCTGCACGACCCGACGCTCGGTTTGTTCGAGCTCGCCGGCCATGAGGGGTGGCTCGCGCCCTCGCGCTTCTTCCGTCGGCTCCTCGACGCGCTCTCCGGCGACACGCTCGGCGTCGTCGCCCGGATCGCGTTCCCGTCGCTGCTGATCGTGGTCGTCGTCATCCTGACGCACACCGTGTGGCGAGCGGGGCAGCGGATCGAGGACGAACGCACGGCGACGTTGGCCCTCGGCGCCGCGTGGTGCTGGTCGCTGGTGTTCCTGATGCTCGTCGGTCCGGTCCTGCTGGCCTGGTACGTCGTGTGGGCGCTGCCGCTGGTGTGGCTGGTGCCCCGGGTTCCACGCCTGGTGCTCGTCGGAACGTCCGTCGCGTTGGGCGTCTCGCAGTGGACCGCGGAGCCCTTCTTGTTCCGTGAGCCCTATGACACGAACCTGCTCATCGGGCACTACGTGATCACCCCGGTGGTGATCGCGCTATTCGCCCTGCTCGTGCGCGATGGATGGAGACGGTGGCGGGGAGGGCTCTCGCTGGAGGACGAGCAGGAGGTACCCGGCCCCGGCGGCCAGGAGCGTGACCGCCGCCGGGCCCCAGCTCCCGGAGAGCGGTAGGCCGAGCGGTTCCAGCGCGACGCCGCCGATCGCGAGCGTCGCCACCCCGATCGCCGGAGCCACGGCGATCGCAGCGAGCACGTCGAGGCCCGCCCACCGCGTCCAGCCGAATCCCACGACGCCGGTGAGCGCCAGGAGGACGAACGCCGCGAGCACGATCTGCGCCGGCGACGACGGCTCGAGTGGATCGCGGCTCGCGCCCAACGCCGACGGGCCGGGGATCGTCGCGAACACCCCGCGCGCCCAACGGAACAGGTCGGGATCCGACTCGGCCTCCGGCGTGCGGTTGAACGGCTCGAGGACGAACCCGACCGCCGGGCGCTGCGGATCGTCGGGGATGTCGCCGAGGTAGAGGCGGGACATCGCGTCGTACTCCTCGCTCCCGCGGACCGTCGGCTCGCCGCTCAGGAAGTTGTGGGGCGTGCCCACATAGACGTACACGTCGTCGGCTCGATCCGGGGGCATCGCGGCCCTGAGCACGTTGGCCGCGCGGGTCGCGAGGAACGACACGGTCGCGTCCGCGTCGTCCACGATGAACACGAGCGGGATGTCCGGTCCGAGCGTGTCCGCGATCCGGGCCGCGGTGGTCGCGCGCTCGACCTCGAGCGGGGAGATGAACGGCTCCTGGCGGCTCCACGAGATGAGCGCTCCCGCCGCCATCAGGCCGACGAGCGCCGCGGCGACGAGCGTCGCGAGCCACACCCGGCGCGCCAGCCAGAGCCAGACGGCGACGACTCCCACGCCCGCGAGCGCAGGGATCGAGAACCCGAACGTGATCAACCGGTCGGCGGGGAACCAGCCGGTGAGCAGCCCGACCGGTGCGCCGATCACGACCAACGCCGTCCATGCCGCCAGCACACGCCGGGCGAAACCGCTCGTCCGCATCAGCCCGAGCGCCGACAGCGGAAGCGCGAGCCATTGCACGTATCGCGTCCAGCGGTGCAGCGTTCGCTCGAGATAGGCGTGCCGGACGGCGTCGGTCAGGCCCGCCCGCCGGAGGAAGCCGTCCTTCGATGTGTCCACCGCGAGCCGGGCCGGACCCAGAGCCATGGCGAGCAGGCCGCCCGCCACGACGACACCTCCCCCCACGGACGCGAGCGCCACCCGTCCCGCATCGCTGTCCCAGCCTCGCTCGCGCCGCGCGAGCGACCAGGCCGCGACCCCCGCCAGCACCAGGGCACCGATCAGGAAGAAGAGCGGATGCGCGAGGCCGCCGCCGCCCAAGGCGATCGCGGCCGCCGCAACGCCCCGTCGTGTGCCGAGAGCCAGGCAGACGGCGGCCGCGACGAACGGAGCGGCGAACGCGAGGTTCGCGAGGTATCCCGCGGCCAGGTGCACGGTGAACGACCCGGCGAGCAGTCCGGCCAGGACCCACGCCGCCCGCGCGCCGCGACGTTCGCCGGCCATGACGCCCGCGGCGCGGACCAGCATCGCGGTTCCTGCGCCGATCGCCGCACCGAACGCGGCCTCGAGACCGGCGGTCACGGCCGCGACGGGCAGGTGCGCCGCTCCGGTCAGGACGGCGAGCAGCGCCGGACTCCCCGGCCGCTCACCCACGAGCGAGAGGCCCTTCGACGCGGCCACCCGCGTCCACCACAGGTAGACCGGGATGTCGGGGCCCACGCCGAACCGGAATCCGTTCCGGATGAACGGGGTGAGCAGCACGCCGAGGATCACGAGCGATAGCCCCGCGAGCCACGCGAGGTCACCGCCGGTACGCGACCTGCCGCTCTCGTCCGTCGGTCACTCCGAGGCGGCGAACGTGCCCTGGGCGTCCACGACGACCGTGCCGCTCACGTCGGTCACACCGACGCACGAGAACGTCCCGTCGAACGCCGTCGCTTCCGCCGTCGTCACCGTCACTTCGCACCCGCCGTCGTCCAACGAGAACGACGCGGTGCCAGACGCCGAGTGGACGGAGAAGGTGAGATGGAGCGCATCCGACGTCGGCCGGGTGCCGACGAAGGTCGTTCCCCGAGGGCGAATCCCGCGGCGGCCGTCGCCCAGGCGAGGAGGAACGTCCCGGGTGGAGGCGCGTAGATCGTGGCGCCTGTCAGGGGGAGTGCGGGCTGCGTCGTCTGCAACGCTCCGGAGACACTGATGCTCGCGTTCCCGACGCTCACGTGCCCGGCGGACGTCGTCGGCAACGGTCCGCTCCCGCCGGTGATCGTGGTTCCAGTCGCTCCCGTCGCGGGCGTCGGCGACGTGGCGGCCGGAGGGGCGTTGCCGGTCGGCGACGCCTCCGGAGGCGGTCCGAGCGAGTCGACGTCACGACCGTCGCCGCATGCGGCGAGCACGACGAGCGCCGACGTCGTCACGATCATGAAGTTCCGGCGCACGCACGCTCCTTTCGCGATGGCTGACTGTAACCCAGCGTCCGGCGGCGTCGGCCACGGGACTGGCTTTGCCGGACGGCGTTGTAGCCTGACGTTCCATGCTCGACCGAGAGCTCGTCGAAGAGGTCCTGCGCCAAGCGCGTCGTCGCGGCGGTTCGTTCGCCGAGCTGTTCGTAGAGGAGAAGACGTCCACGTCGATCCGTTTGGACGACGGCAAGGTCGAGGAGCTCACCACGGGCCTTGACCGCGGCGCCGGCGTCCGCGTGTGCGTGGGCACGTCGTACGGCTACGCGTACTCCAACCGGCTGGATCGCGATGCGTTGCTGGCCGCGGCCGACGCCGCGAGCGCCGCGCTCCGCGAGGGTGATCCCGGCGCCGTGGTGGACCTCCGCGTGATCGTCGCTTCGGCGGTGAACCCCGTCGATCGTCCCGCCGAGTCGTTGCCCGCCGCCGACAAGGTGGCCTGGCTCCGGGAGGTCGACGACGCGGCGCGCTCGTTCAGCCCGGAGGTGAAGCAGGTCGTCGGCGTCTACGGCGATTCGCTCCAGCGCGTGTTGATCGCGACGTCCGACGGCCTGTGGGTCGAGGAGTCGCGCCCCCGCATCCGTCTGGTGGCGCAGGTGGTCGCGGCGCGGAACGGGAACATCCAAACCGGCTTCCACGGGCCGGCGGCCTGCAGTGGCGTCGAGTTCGTGGACCGTCACTCGCCGAACACGACGGCCGAGGTCGCCGCGAAGCGCGCCGTCACGATGCTCGACTCGATCCCCGCGCCTGCCGGGGAGATGACCGTCGTGCTCGCCCCCGGCATGGGGGGTGTGCTGTTCCACGAAGCCGTCGGTCACCCCCTCGAGTCAGACGCGATCGACAAGGAGGCGAGCGTCTACCGAGGGTTGATCGGCCAGCGGTGTGCGTCCGAGCTGATCGACGGCGTGGACGACGCCACCATCCCGAACGGCTGGGGATCGTACGCGTTCGACGACGAGGCCACGCCGTCGCAACGCACGTCGCTGTTCGAGAAGGGCGTGCTGCAAGGGCTGCTCTACGACCGGATGCACGCCGACAAGGACGGCCAGCCGCCGACGGGCAACGGTCGTCGGCAGTCGTACGCGTCGCCGCCGATCCCGCGCATGACCAACACGAACATCCTGAACGGGGCGTCGAATGCCGAGGAGATCCTGTCGTCCACCGCGAACGGCGTCTATGTCACATCCCTCGGCGGCGGCCAGACGAACCCCGCCACCGGCGACTTCGTGTTCGGCGTGGCCGAAGGCTTCCTGATCGAGGAAGGGGAGGTCACGACGCCGGTCCGGGGCGCGAACCTCATCGGCCGGGCGATCGAGGTCATGAGCGCGGTCGACGCCGTGGCCGACGACTTCGACACGTGGGAGGGAGTCTGCGGAAAGGACGGCCAGGCAGCGCCCGTCGGGAGCGGCTCGCCGACCCTCCGCATCTCGCGGCTCACGGTCGGAGGCACCGGTGCCTGATCTGCACGAACTCTGCGCCGCCGCGGTCGACGCCGCGACCGGCGACGAGGCCGTCGAGGCGTACGCCGAGGAGTCACGCCACACGGAGGCGAGCGCGTTACGAGGGGAGATCGAGGGGCTGACGTTCGCGGAGTCGCGCGGCGTGGGCGTTCGGTTGATCGCCGGTGGACGGCTGGGCTACGCGTACGCGGCCGATCCCACGGCCGACGAGGTGCGCGAGGCGGTCCGCCGCGCTCGTGAGAACGCCGCGCTGGCCGAGCCCGACGAGTTCAACCTGCTGCCGTCGTTCGTCTCCGCCGACCCGATCCCGGCTCTGTATCGGGAGGACCAAGCGGACATCCCGACGGATCGCAAGGTCGCGCTGGCGCTCGATCTGGAGCGTCGGGCGATCTCGATCGACCCACGCGTCACCAAGATCGACGCGGCCCAGATCGGCGACGCCGTCTCGCGCGTGGCGATCGCGTCGACGGCTGGCGTGCACGCGGAGTACGCGCGGACCGACGCCTGGTGCGTGGCGGTCTCCCTCGCGGTGGAGGGCGACGAGACGCAGACGGGCTACTCGTTCACGATCGGCCGAGGCATCGACGAGCTGGGCTGGGAGGCGATCGCCGACGAGGCCGTCCAGCGTGCCGTGCGCATGTTGGGCGCCACGAAGCCGCCGAGCGCGAAGGTCCCGATCGTCCTGGACCAGTTCGCGGCGATGTCGTTCCTGGGCGTGCTGGCAGGCGCGCTCTCAGCCGAGGCCGTGCTGAAGCAGCGCTCGTTGTTTGCCACGATGGTCGGACAACAGGTGGGCTCCGAGCTGTTCACGCTCGTCGACGACGGCACGATCACGATCGGGCCCGCCGCCTCGCCGTTCGACGACGAGGGCGTGCCCACCGGCCGGACGGAGCTCTTCACGCGAGGCACGCTGAACGGCTTTCTGCACAATACGTACACGGCGGCGCGCACCGGCGGAGGTACTGCTTCGACGGGCAACGGGAAGCGCGGCGGATACAAGAGCACGCCTGGGGTGGGAACCTCGAACTTCTACCTGGACGCGGGCGAGCTGTCGTTCGACGAGCTGCTCGTTCGCGCGGAGGGTGGCGTGCTGATCCAGGACGTCAGCGGCGTGCACTCCGGCGCGAACCCGATCAGCGGTGAGTTCTCGGTGGGCGCCACGGGCCTGCGGATCTCCGGCGGCGCGCTGGGCGAGCCGCTGCGCGAGATGACCGTGGCCTCGACGCTGACCGACATGCTCGCGGGCATCACCGGCGTCGGGAGCGACCTCCGGTTCTTCTCGTCGGTCGGCACGCCGTCGATCCTGATCGGCGAGATGACGCTCGCGGGCGTGTAGGGCCTCATCGTTGGACGACGTTCTGATCGTCAGGGCCGGCGCCGAACGGCTGGACGAGCTCGAACCCCTCTGGAAGTCCCTGCAGGAGCACCATCGATCCGTCGACCCCGGAGTGCCGGGGATCCCGCCGCGCAGCGCGGACGATTCGTGGCCGCGCCGCCGCGTGAAGTACGTGGAGTGGCTGCTGCATCCGGATGCGTTCGTCCTGCTCGCCGAAGGCAGCTCTGGCCCGGTCGGATACGCGCTCGTGAGCATCCATGAGCCGGCGGACGACACGCACGTGACCGGCGAACGCTGGGCCGAGCTCCAGTCGTTGTCGATCGAGCCATCGAGGCGACGAACCGGACTCGGGACCCGGCTGATGGAGCGGATCTACGAGGAGCTTCGAGCGATGAAGGTCGAGGAGCTCGCGATCGGAGTGATCGCCACCAACCTGGGCGCGATGCGGTTCTACGAGCGGCAGGGGTTCCACCCGTGGGTGGTCACGACGCTGGGGAAGGTCCCGGGGTCCGAGTAGTCCGTCGCGGACTAGATGGTCGCCGAACGGGCTCCCGTCGCGATCAGGACCAGCACCAGCGCCGCGGCGGCCAGACGGTAGTACATGAAGGCCTTGAAGCTGTGGCGGCGCAGATATCCGAGCAGTGCCCAGATCACGACGAACCCGCTCACCGCCGAGGACACGAAGCCCCAGAAGAACTCGGTCGCATAACCCTGGAAGCCCGTCTGGAGCAGGTCGACGCTCTTGAACAACCCGGCCCCCGCGATGATCGGGATGGCGAGCAGGAACGAGAACCGCGCGGCCGACTCGCGATCCAGGCCGATCCACCTGGCGGCGGTCATGGTGATGCCCGAGCGGGAGACTCCGGGCTGCAACGCCAGCGCCTGCGCGACGCCCAGGCCGATCCCCGTCTTGACGCCGATCGAGTCGATCCCTCGATCGCTGGGCGAGCGGGCGTCGACCCACCAGAGCACCACCCCGAAGACCGCGAGCATCACCGCGATCAGCCATGGCTCGCCCAGATGCTCCTGGATGGTGTCCTCGAAGACGGCCCCGGCCGCCGCGCCGGGGATCGTGCCGAGCACGAGGGCCCACGCCAGCCGCTCATCCGTCGTCGCGATGGCCCTGGCTCGGATCGAGTGGATCCACGCGGCCAGATAGCGCCAGATGTCGCGGCGGAAATACGCGACGGCGCCGACGAGCGTTCCCACGTGCAGCGCCACGTCGAACGTCTTGTTCAGCGCGACGTCGTTCACGATGGACCAGCCGAACAGCCATGGAACCAGGATCAGGTGGCCGGAGCTGGAGATGGGCGCGAACTCGGTCACACCTTGCGTCAGGCCGAGCACGATCGCCTGCAGGACGGTCAAGGGAAGGTCCTCTCCGGTGGAAGGTCCGCGCCATGCTAACGGGGGACCCGGTTCGACACGTGGAGGCGATGTGTTGTTCTGGTTCTACGCGGTCGGCGACGTCTCCGGACCGAGGATGGCGATCAGGAGCTGGCCGAACGCGCGCGCGTACGCCAGACGCGTGGCCGAGTCGCCGTCGACGACGAGCACCAGGGAGACGCCCGCGTCCCCCGACGTCGTCCCGCCGATCCCACCTCCGCCCGATGTGCCTTCGGTGAGGATCCGCACGACCTCGAGGCTGGTCGCGACGAGCTCGGTGTGCGGCCTTCCGCCGCCGTACGTCGCGTACACCTCCACCCGGTCGCCCGCGTGGATCGTGCCCGGTGGCACGCCGCTCGGGACGACCACGGCGCGGAGGCCCTCCGGGACGAGCGCCGCCACCGGTCCGATCCGGGGTTCCGCCAGCCTCGAGCGGGTGAGCATCTCGCCCTCGTCGATGTCTGCCGTGAGGACGCGCCCGACGATCGCCCCCGCGTCAACTATGGCGCCGGGCGGGGCGAACTCATCGGGCACGGATGACGTCTGGAGCATCTCATCGGTGAGGAGCGTCCCACGTGCGAGATCGGTGGTGGCCGTCACGGTGGCGACCGGCGATCCCACCTCGGGGTGCACCGCCTCCACCCGCTCCTGATAGCCGCGGACCATCAAGAACGCGAGCGCGCCGAGCAGGACGGCGAACGCGACCAGCACCTTCGAGGCGATCGGCCAGCGGCGACGGAGCATGGCCGCAACGTTCGCACGGCCTTCCGTTCCCTGCCGTGACCCGCGTCACGCCGCCGGAGCGATGCGAACGGTCACTCGACCGGGCGCGGGCCCTTCCTCTGTGACAGAGGTAGGGTCCGCACGCGGAACTCCTCGAGCGCCTCCCGGCCGACGATCAATCGCACGGACTCCTCGATCCGCTCGCCGAGCGCGCGGGCGTCGTCCTCCGTCTTGAACGTCAGCTCGATGCGAACGAGCACCTTCTCGCCGGTCATGAGACCTCGAACCTGGCACCGGTCAGCGCCGTCGCGCACGGGCAGTCGCGTTCGACCGGCAGCGCGGGGATCACGGCGAAGAGCAGGTCGCGGAGCCGCTCGTTGTTCTCGGTGAAGACGCGCACGACCTCCTCGTGCGTTACCGGCGGCACGCCCTCGACGCCCACGTCGTAGTCCGTGATCAGCGAGATGTTCGCGTAGCACAGCTCCAACTCGCGCGCGAGCACCGCCTCGGGGTACTGCGTCATGTTGATGACCTCCCATCCGGCCGACGCGAACCACGCCGATTCCGCGCGCGTCGAGAACCGCGGGCCCTCGATCACCACGACGGTGCCGCGATCGTGCAGCGGGATGTCCAGCTCGTGTCCGCAGGCGATGGCGACGTCGCGCGTCGTCGGGCAGTACGGGTCCGCGAACGAGATGTGCGTGGTCTCCGGACCGTCGTAGAACGTGTTCGGCCGGTCGTTCGTGCGATCCACCAACTGGTCGCAGATCACGAAGTCGCCGGGCTTCACCGTCGGCTGCAGCGAGCCGCACGCGTTCGGCCCGAGCACGCGCGTCACACCCAGCTCCTTCATCGCCCACACGTTCGCCCGGTACGGCACTCGATGGGGCGGGAACTCGTGCTTCACGCCATGCCGAGGGATGAACGCGACCCGACGGCCTCCGACATCTCCGACCACGGGTGGAGCCGAGGGCTTGCCGTACGGCGTGTCGACGTCGACGGTCTCGGTCGACTCCAGGAACGAGTAGAAGCCCGACCCGCCGAAGACGCCGACCTCCGCCGTCGTCAAGAGTCCTTCTTCCCATCCGAGGTCGATCGGGTGGATCCCGATCCGCCGGAGTTGGTTGCAGCGGAGCTCGATGCGGCCGTCTTCTCGGCGGGTTTCGAGGGCTCCTTCTTGTCCTTCTTCTCGCCCTTGGAGTCCGACGACCCCGTCGAAGCCGCCGGTTTCTCGCCCGACTTCTCGCCCGTCTTCTCGCTGGTCGTCTCGCCCGATCGCTCGGACGTCGACTTCGACTTCTTCCCGTGATCGGTGGCGTAGAAGCCCGATCCCTTGAACGAGATGGCAGGCGGCGCGAACACCTTACGCAGCTCCCCGCCGCACAGGGGGCAGACCGTGAGGGTCTCGTCGCTCATCGCCTGGACGACGTCGAACGTGTGACCGCATGCTCGGCAGCGGTACTCGTACGTGGGCATGACGGGTCGAGTGTAGCGGAGGGTTCGAACGCGCCGGCCCCGCGTCGCGCGGCTGCGAACCTGGCCTTTCGGCCGATGTCGTACGGACTTTCGGACTAGCCATCCAGCCGATGTTCGCGTCGCCCATACGAGCTACGGTCAACGCCTGCGATCACGGTGCACCGCGGCTCCGCGGAGCGCCACCCGGGGGGGCGATCCAAGGAGGACAGCGCATGCGAGGGTCAGGGTTTGGGCGCGAGGCGCGACGCCGTCCCGAGTTGGACCTGTTGGTGGGCCCGCTCGAGGCGGCGACCATGGAGGACGACGGCGCTCCGGCCGACGTAGCCACGCTCGAAGACATCGAACTCATGGACCCGGCCGCACTTCCGACATCGCGAGAAGACGGATGACGAGCGAGGTCACCGCCCACGCCTCGATAGGCCATACACTCGTGACTTCCCCCGCAGACGCGACGGGCAGGGCAACAGAGGGACGTTTCATGCCGGTCAGGAAAGCTGTCATCCCCGCGGCAGGCCTCGGGACGCGCTTCCTCCCCGCGACCAAGGCGCAGCAGAAGGCCATGCTTCCCGTCGTCGACAAACCGTCCATCCAGTACGTGGTCGAGGAGGCGGTTCGCGCGGGGATGACCGACATCCTGATCATCACCGGGCGTGGCAACCGCTCCCTCGAAGATCACTTCGATCGCTCCTTCGAGCTCGAGCACTTCCTGGAGTCGAAGGGCAAGTTCGACGAGCTGAAGCAGGTGCAGGAGATCAGCGACATGGCGACGATCCACTACATCCGCCAGAAGGATCCGCTGGGTCTGGGGCACGCGGTCTCGGTGGCCGAGGATCACATGAACGGCGAGCCGTTCGCAGTGCTCCTCGGGGACGACCTGATCCACCACTCGATGCCGCTGCTGCAGGAGATGCTTCGCGTCCACGAGCGGTACGGCAGGAGCGTCATCGCCGTCCAAGAGGTGCGGCCCGAAGACATCAGCTTCTACGGATGCGTCGAGCCGGAGTTCGTCGAGGAGAACCTGGCCCGCGTCCTGTCGATCGTGGAGAAGCCGTCTCCGGAGGAGGCGCCGTCCAACCTGGCGGCGATCGGACGTTACGTGCTGACGCACGATATCTTCGACGCGCTGCGGGAAACGGAGCCGGGTCGCAACGGCGAGATCCAGCTGACCGACGCGATCAACCTTCTCGCGAAGGAACAGGCGTTCTACGCGTACCGGTTCGAGCACGGGCGGTACGACGTGGGCAACAAGCTCGACTACCTCAAAGCCACGGTCGAGTTCGCCCTGGAGCGCGACGACATCGGGGGCGACTTCCGTCTGTATCTGCAGGACCTGTTGCGGGACGCCACCCCCCACTGACCTGGCTCTGCGAACAGCACTGACCTGGCTTTGCGAACAGCCTGGCTCTGCGAACAGCACTGAGTAGACTGCGACCATGGCCGAACGTCGTCACGTCCACGACCACGACGACGTCACCGGGCTGGTCTCGGTCGAGGACGCGCGGCGCAACGTTCTGTCGGAGATCCATCCCCTCGCCCCCCTGCAGCTGCCGCTGACGGAAGCCTTCGGATGTGTGATCGCCGAAGACGTGATCGCCGATCGGGACCTTCCGGAGTTCGCATCCTCGGCCATGGATGGGTTCGCCGTGCGCTCCACCGACGTGGCGGGCGCGACGCCCGGATCGCCCGTCGAGCTGAAGATCGTGGGCAGCGCCCGGATCGGTCGGAGACCGGACGCCGTGGTCGGCGGCGGTGAGGCCGTCCGCATCGCGACCGGAGCCCCGATCCCGGCCGGCGCCGACACGATCGTGCCGATCGAGAACGCCGAACCCGGTGGGGAGATGGCGACGATCTTCGACGGTCCACCGCCGGGTCAACACATCCGGCCCTCCGGCGAGGATGTGAAGGCCGGGCAGGTCCTGGTGCCGATGGGCAAGCGCCTGGGGCCGCCGGAGATGGGACTCCTCGCGAACGCCGGCTTCCCACACCCGCTCGTGCATCCCCGGCCACGCGTGATCGTGCTGTCGACGGGCGACGAGCTGATCCCGCCGACCGAGTCGCCGGAGTTCGGACAGGTCCGTGACTCGAACGCCTACATGATCTTCTCGGCCCTGCGCGACGTCGGCGCCCAGCCGGTGCTGGCCGGCATCGTGAAGGACGACGTCGACGCGCTCAAGGAGACCGTGCTTAGCTACCTGATCCAGGCCGACGCGTTCATCTCATCCGGCGGTGTGTCCGTCGGCGAACGGGACGTGGTGAAAGCCGCATTCTTCCGTCGAGGCGACGTCGACTTCTATCGGGTGGCGATGCAGCCCGGCATGCCGCAGGGGTTCGGTCAGATCGAGGGCAAGCCGTACTTCGGCCTGCCGGGCAATCCGGTCAGCGTGTTCGTCAGCTACGAAGTCTTCGTACGCCCGGCGATCCTGAAGATGATGGGCCGGACGCAGCTCTTCCGCCCGGAGGTGACCGCCACGCTCTCGGAGGACGTCGCCGGCCCGAAAGGCAAGCTCCAGTTCGCGCGGGTGCGGTTGGAGCGCAGCGGCGACGGTTGGATCGCCACGCCGACCGGTGCCCGCGGCTCGAACCTGATCTCGACGGTCGTCCGGGCGAACGGCCTCGCGATGGTGCCGGTAGGGACCGCCGTCGCGACGGCCGGCTCCGAGGTTCGCGTGATCGTGTTCCGCTCATCGGAGGACTGAGATGGACGCGGAGATGGCGCGGCGGCAGATGGCGATGGCATCGGCCGCATCCGCGGCGCGGATCGTCGAGGTGGGGGAGAAGCAGATCACCGATCGCGAGGCGACGGCGGAGTGTGTCCTGACCACGACCCCCGAGGCCTGCGCCCGGCTGATCGCGGGGACCCGCAAGGGGAACCCGATCGAGGCCGCACGGGTCGCGGGTCTGATGGGGGTCAAGCGCACGCCCGACCTGCTGCCGTTCTGCCACCCCATCGCCGTGACGGGCGCGGAGGTGGTCGTCGAGCCGGATGAGAACGCCGGAACCGTCCGCGTGCAGGTGACCGTGCGGGTCAAGGATCGCACCGGGGCGGAGATGGAGGCGCTCACCGCTGCCGCCGTCGCCGCCCTGAGCCTCTACGACACGACGAAGGAGTTCGACCGCGCCGCACGGATCGACGGGCTACGGCTGCTCGCGAAGTCCGGCGGCAAGAGCGGCGACTATCGCGCCGAGTGACGCCGCGCCTCAGCGTCCCGTCAGCGAGAAGTGCATGTAGTCCTTGAGCGAGTGCCAGTCGCCGCCCCAGCCCCAGCCGATATCGGTGAAGGCCTGAACCACCACATCGGGCGGATGGATCATTCCCTGCCGATGCTGCGTGCGGTCGAGGTACGGCAGACACGCCTTGCGGAGCACCTCGCCGTCGCCCGTGACGTAGGGGTTCTGCGTCGGGTTGATGTCGATCGCCCACCCGTACGCGTGCTGTGAGAAGCCGCTCGTCTGACCGGTGACGGGACGGCAGCTGAAGGACGCGCTGACGTTCTTCGTGCTGAACCAGTCGGACGGCAGAGGCGGTCGCCATCTGGCCGCCAGCGCGATCTTCTGGATGGGGAACCCCGCGTCGAAGAGTCGATGGAACACCCCGAGGACATCGTCGGCGACGGTCTCGTTGATGATCAGCGGGCCCTGCTTCACGCGTCCGCTGAACGTCCAGTAGCTCACGGTCACGAGCCGGAGGTCGCGGATCGGGACGGGACAACCCGGATGCCAGTTCCGGCCGACGAGCTCGTCCCGAAGCTCCGCGTCGATCCATCTGACCGACCCGTCGAACCCCGGCGACGGCGATGTCGTGGGGCCCGTCGTGAGCGTGCGGCCATCGCTCCTCGCCTGCGCCGCCGTGCAGGCCGCGAGCAGGATCGGGACGAGGGTCAGGGCGATGCGGCGACGATCCACGCCTCTCATCCTGCCACCGAACGATCCATAGGATGAGGGCCGGATGGCGGACAGCATCTTCCGAACGGG
>JBBQVZ010000002.1:0-53813 GCA_038211015.1 Actinomycetota bacterium
TACGGGTCTTTGACGTTCGCGGACGCGCCTGCCGCGGCCGCGGACGGCTTGGTGCCGCGCCGGCTCCGCGCCGCCGGCGCCATCGTCGTCGGGAAGACGAACCAACCGGAGTTCGCGTTCGCGGGGTTCACCGCGAACCCGCTCTACGGCACGACCTTGAACCCTTGGGGAACCGAGTGGTCGCCCGGTGGCTCGAGCGGTGGTTCGGCTGCCGCGCTCGCGGCAGGCATGGCGGCGATCGCCACGGCCACGGACGGCGGCGGTTCGATCCGGATCCCGGCGGCGTTCTGCGGCCTAGCGGGCCTCAAACCCACGAACGGTGTGATCGGCCGTGAGCCCATCCCCGAGTGGATCGACCTCTCGACGTTCGGGCCGTTCGCGACGTCGATCGCCGACGTGCGGCTGCTGCTGTCGATGGAGGCCGGACCGGTGCCGGGGGATCCGTCGGCGTTGCCGTTCCCGCTCCCGATGCGCGACGGGTTGCCGAGCCGCGCCCTCGCGGTTCCTCGCTTCGAGGGGACGCATCCGCTACCGGTCGCCGTCGCGGAACGGTTCGACGCCGCGCTCGCGTCGATGGAACGGGATCTCGGGCTGGGGGTCGAGCCGCTGGAGCCCGGCTCGGTGTTCCCACACGGCTCGACATCCGACGACTGGTTCACGCTCTGTGCGTTCGAGCACCTCCATGGGCTCGGGCGCGATTTCGTCGAGGCGAACATGGACCGGTTCTCGCCGAACTTCCGCTTCACGATGAGGCTGGCGCTCGCGATCCCCGCCGATGAGTACATGGCCGCGAGGAGACGCCGGTTCGACCATGCGCGCGACCTCGACCTGCTGCTCGGCGACGATGCGGTGCTCCTCACGCCGACGATGTGCGTGGAGGGGTTCGGACCCGAAGGGTCCGGGCCCGAGCAGCGCGAGGATGCGGACGCGTATAACTCCGGCGAGACGAACATCACCGGGCACCCGTCCCTCTCGGTGCCTGCCGGGCAGTGCCCGAACGGCATCCCGTTCGGCTTGCAGATCACGGGGCCGCGGTTCCGCGACGACCTGGTGCTGAACCTCGGCGCCGCGTGGGAGACCGCCAACCCCTGGCCCCTCGTCGCGCCGGGCTACGAGCCGTTCGCCGTGTAGTGCAACTCGCGGACGTTACGGGCCCAGGTTGTACCCCATGCGGCGCGGTAGGTGCGCCACGAAGTCGACGATCGGGCTCGGCTCCTCCCCACGATCCTCGAGCTGGTCCTTCCGCCAGATCGCCTGGTTCGCAACGTAGGCGCCGGGGGAGCGGATCGGTTCGGGCGGGAACCGCATGGGCCGCTCGGTGACGAGCGGCAGGGAAAACAGATCGCTCGTCACTCCGAGCGTCAACGCCGCCAAGATCTGCCCGCCCAGGTGAGAGGGGCCAACCCCGTTGCCGGTGTAGCCGAGCCCGTAGTGCGCGTTTCCACGATCGAGCGAGCCGAAGAACGGCAGGTGATGGCCGGCCACGTCGATCGGCCCGCCCCACGCGGCCTCGATCGGCACGTCGGCGAACGACGGGAACATGCGGTACAGATCCTCCGCGGCGATCCGGACCGCGCGCTCGTCCCACGCGAACCTTGGTCCGATCGACCGGGCGAGCCCCGGCTGCATCCCTCCGACGCCGAACGCGATCCGGCCGTCCGGCGTGGTACGGACGTAGTGGAGGGCCGCTCGGTGATCCCACAAGCCCATGCCGTTGGTCCAGCGCAGCTCCTCGAGCTTGTCGGGGGCCGGCGCCGTGAGCGCGATGTAGCTGCCGCGAACGGTGAGCAGGCGCCGGAACCGTTTCCAGCTCGCCGCCCAGGCGTTCAACGCCACGACCGCAGCACCGGCCCGGATGGATCCCCGAGGCGTCTCGGCCACCGCCGGCGTTCCCGAGCCGAACCGCGTGACCGACGTCTGCTCGTGGATCCGAACGCCCCGCTCGAGCAGCGCGCGACGGAGCCCTCGGGCCAAGCGGGCGGGTTGGACCGTGGCGCCCATGGAGGTGTAGATGCCTCCGTGCAGGCGAGGAGTGTCGATCAGCTCTCGCACGCTCTGGCGATCGACGACCTTGAAGAGATCCGGCATCCCGAGTCGATCCGCGGCCATCACGTTCCCGGCCCAGTAGCCGATCTGGGTCTCGGAGCTTGCGGCGCCCAGATCGCCGTCCGGACGGAACCAGGCGTCGACGCCGTGCTCCTCGCAGAACCGGCCGATGGCGACGACGCTCTCCTCGCCCGCGCGACAGAGAGCGAGCGCCTGTTCATCGCCGAACCGTCGGCCCAACTCTCCGAGCGCGCTCCACCAGCTGTTGACGAACCCGCCGTTGCGCCCGCTCGGGCCGCCACCGCAGATGTCCTGCTCCAACACGACGACGTCGAGTTCCGGCTCCGCCTCTTTCAGGAACCACGCCGTCCACATGCCGGTGTAGCCTCCGCCCAGAACGACGACGTCTGCCGTCGTGTCGCGTTCGAGCTGCGGAGCGGGTTCGCCGGGGTCGGCGGCAAGCGCGTCGCGCAACCACCAGCTCCGTCCGGCGTCGGCGGGGATCTGCGGCGCGCTCATCGCGACGGAGGATATCGGACCGCTCTCGCGTCCCGACCCGTCGTTCCCGTCGGTTGGTACGGTGTGTCCTTTCACCCGCTCGCCCCAGGAGGTTCGCCACATGGCAGACGACCGCCCACGCAGCTGGGAGGTCACCGAGGGACCCCACCGCGCTCCGGCCCGCGCGATGCTGCGCGCCGTGGGGTTCTCCGAAGAGGACTTCGGCAAGTCACAGATCGCCGTGGCGTCGTCGTGGAACGAGGTCACGCCGTGCAACTACCACCTGGACAAGCTCGCCGCGCTCGCGAAGGAAGGCGTTCGGCAGGGCGGCGCCGTTCCCATCGAGTTCACCACGATCGCGGTCTCCGACGGCATCGCGATGGGCCACGAGGGCATGAAGGCATCGTTGATCAGCCGCGAGGTGATCGCGGATTCGGTGGAGCTGGTGATGCACGCCGAGCGCTTCGACGGGCTCGTGGGGATCGCCGGATGCGACAAGAGCGAGCCGGCCATGTTGATGGCGATGGCGCGGCTGAACCTGGCGTCCGTCTACCTGTACGGCGGCACGATCCTGGCCGGGACCTATCAGGACCGCGACATCACGATCCAGGACGTGTTCGAAGCTGTGGGCGCTCACAACCAGGGGAGCGTGACCGACGACGAGCTGCTGCAGATCGAGCGGGCCGCCTGTCCGACGACCGGTTCGTGCGCGGGCATGTACACCGCGAACACGATGGCCGCCGCGGCCGAGGCGCTCGGCATGTCGCTGCCCGGCGCGGCGTCGCCACCCGCGGTCGACTACCGGCGCGAGGTGTTCGCGCGCGAATCGGGGCGGCAGGCGGCGTGGTTGCTGGCCAACGACGGTCCCCGGCCGCGAGACATCCTCACCAAGGAGGCGTTCGAGAACGCGATCGTCGTGGTGATGGCGCTCGCCGGATCTACGAACGCCGTCCTGCACCTGCTCGCGATCGCACACGAGGCGCGCGTGCCGCTCGAGCTCGACGACTTCGACACGATCTCGCGTCGCGTGCCGCATCTGGTCGACGTTCGGCCGGCCGGGAAGTTCGTGATGCAGGACCTCGATCGCGTCGGCGGTGTGCCCGTCGTCATGAAGGAGCTGCTCGATGCGGGGTTGCTGCACGGTGACGCGATCACGGTCACCGGGAAGACCATCGCGGAGAACCTGAAGGAGCTGGCTCCGTCCGCGCCGGACGGCTCGGTGATCCGACCGGTCGCCGAGCCGATCCATCCCACCGGTGGCACGGCGATCCTCCGGGGCTCCATCGCGCCCGACGGCTCGGTCATGAAGATCGCCGGCGCGGAGGGCATGGTCTTCACGGGAACCGCGCGACCGTTCGATTCGGAGCACGACGCGTTCGCTGCGCTCACCGCAGGCACGATCGCGGCCGGCGACGTGATCGTGATCCGCTACGAGGGGCCGAAGGGTTCGCCCGGGATGCCCGAGATGCTCGCGGTCACGGCCGCGGTGGCCGGCGCCGGGCTGGGCAAGGATGTCGCGTTGATCACGGACGGACGCTTCAGCGGTGCGACCAAGGGCTACTCGGTCGGCCATATCGCTCCGGAAGCGTTCGTGGGCGGCCCGATCGCGCTCATCGAGGACGGCGACCAGATCGTGATCGACGCCGACGCGCGCCGGATCGACCTGCAGGTCGACGACGCCACACTCGCCGCGCGCCGCGCCGAGTGGAAGGCGCCCGAGCCCCGCTACACCACCGGCGCACTCGCGAAGTACGCCAAGCTCGTCGGGTCCGCCGATCACGGCGCCGTGACGGGATGACTTGATGACGGTCAAGATCACGTCTCCCCAGGCGCTGCAGTGTCGAGAGTGCGGTCAGCAGTACGCGGTCGAGCCGCTCACGATCTGCGAGGAGTGCTTCGGACCGCTCGAGCCCACATACGACCTGCAGTCGATCGACGGAGAGGTATTCCGCAAACAGGCGGAGTCCGGTCCGCGAACGTTGTGGCGCTACGAGTCGCTCTTGCCCGGCGGGCCCGGGCTGGAGCGGATCGACCTGGGCGCCGGGTTCACGCCGCTCAGACGGGCGACCAACCTGGCCGCTCGTCTGGGTCTCGAGACCCTCTGGATCAAGGACGATTCGGTCAACCCGTCGAACTCGTTCAAGGATCGAGTGGTTTCGATCGCGATCACGATGGCTCGCGCGTTCGGCTTCGAGGCGGTGTCGTGCGCGTCCACCGGGAACCTGGCGAACGCGACCGCCGCGCACGCCGCCAAGGCGGGGATGGACTGCTACGTGTTCGTCCCGGACGACCTGGAGCGGGCGAAGATCCTGTCTACCGAGGCGTACGGGGCCAAGGTCGTCCTCGTCGAGGGCAACTACGACGACGTGAATCGCTTGTGCTCCGAGGTCGCGGACGCGCTGCCGTGGGCGTTCGTCAACGTGAACATGCGGCCGTACTACGCCGAGGGATCCAAGTCGCTAGGGTTCGAGACCGCGGAGCAACTGGGGTGGCGCCTCCCGGACCACGTCGTGGTGCCGATCGCGTCAGGGGCGTTGCTGACCAAGATCCATCGCGCGTTCAGCGAGCTGATCGCGATCGGTGCGGTCGACGAGAAGCCCTACCGTGTGTCCGGAGCGCAGGCCGAGGGATGTTCGCCGGTCGCTCGCGCGTTCGCCGACGGTGCCGACAACGTCACGCCGGTCAAACCCGACACCATCGCGAGGTCGCTCGCGATAGGCGCGCCCGCGGACGGGTTCTACGCGCTTCAGGTGGCGCGCACCACCGGCGGAGAGATCGAGGCATGCACCGAAGACGAGATCGTCGACGGCATCCGCCTCCTGGCCGAGACCGAGGGCGTGTTCACCGAGACGGCGGGGGGCGTGACGATCGCCGTGCTGAAGCGGTTGGTGGAGCGCGGCGTCATCGCTCCCGACGAGGAGACGGTCGCCTACGTCACCGGCAACGGCTACAAGACGATCGACGCGCTCGAGGGAAGGATCGAACCCAGCTTCCACGTCAAGCCCGACCTCGACGGCTTCCTCGAAGCTCTCGATCGTCACCCCGCCTGAGCGGCTCCCTCTGTATCGGGCGAACCTGCCTAGACTAGCCAACGCGTCGCCGGCTACGTCCTGTTCGTTGGGACTTGGCAGCTCTTGTCGACGTTCGTCTTCGAGCCGTTCCAGCTGCCCTCCCCGTTCGCCGTCGTACGGGAGATGTGGGAGATCCTCGGGGCGGGCGACTTCTGGGAGAACTTCTGGGCGACGACGGAGCACCTCATGATCGGGTTCGCGATCGCGTTCGTGCTCGGCACCGCGGTCGGCATCACGATGGGACGGAGCGCCTACTGGAACGGCTTCTTCCGCGACTACGTGATGATCACCCTGACGATGCCGGGGCTCGTGTTCGCCCTCGTGGCCGTGATGGTCTTCGGGTTGTCCGAACTGGGGCCGATCGTGGCGATCGCCCTGACCTCGTTCCCGCACATCACCGTGAACGTCGTTGAGGGGGTCCGAGCGATCCCGCGTGACCTGCTAGACATGGCCACCGCCTACGGCGTCGACCGGCGCACCAAGCTTCGAAGCGTGATCTTCCCGGCCCTCGCTCCGTACCTGTTCACCGCGGTGCGCTACGGTTTCGCGATCGCCTGGAAGATCACCGCGCTCACGGAGCTCTTCGGTGGCGCCGATGGCGTCGGGATCCAGATCCGGGTGGAGTTCCAGTTCTTCAACATGACCGGCGTCGTGGCCTGGGCCTTCTTCCTGGTGGCGTTCGCCCTGATCACGGAGCGCTTGGTCCTGACGCGCCTCGAGGAGCGGTTCTTCCGCTGGCGGCCGCAGGCGTTCGTATGAGAGGGGAGCGCTGAGTGCAGGCGACGGCCGGGGCCGCGCGCCCTGCGGGGGCGACGCCCTCGCGTCTGAGGCGTGCCCTGACGACGCCGCGGGCCGCTCGGATCACGGCGCCGATCCTGTTCCTGCTGGCCTGGCAGCTGCTCGTCCCCCTCTCGTCGTCGCTGATCATCCCGATGCCATCCGGCGTGGTCGAGGAGATGATCGACATGGTCAAGGACGGCTCGGTCTTCGGGAACTTCGGGATCAGCCTGACTCGATTGCTGATCGGGTTCCTCCTCGCCTTGGGCGTCGGTGGCATCGTGGGGTTGGCGATGGGCGTGTCGCCGCGGATCGAAGCGATGCTGCACGACTTCGTCGTCGTCGGGCTCGCGTTCCCGTACCTGATCTGGGGGCTGCTTGTGGCCATGTGGTTCGGGTTCGGGAGCCAGGGGCCGATCATCGTGGTCTTTATCGCGGCGCTCCCCTACGTCATCCTCAACGCGTCGGAAGGGGTGCGCGACGTCTCCAAGGAGCTTCGCGACATGGCGCACGCCTACGGCGTCCCGCCTCGGCGCGAGATGCGACACCTGATCCTGCCGTCGCTCAGCCCGTTCCTGTTCGCCTCCCTGCGTTACGGCCTGGCGAACGGATGGAAGGGCCTGGTGCTGGCCGAGGTATTCGCGGCCACCTCCGGCGCCGGCTGGGCGATCGCGGACACCAGCGACTACGGGAACTTCGAGGCGATGGTGGGCTACACCTTGTACTTCGCGCTGTTCTCGATCCTGGTGGAGCAACTGGTCTTCGAACGGCTGGCGAAGCGGGTGTTCCGCTGGCGGCCGACCGAGGCCGCACGGATGCGGTTGCCGGAGCCCGCCGAGACGACGCACTGATCACACCGACCCCGAGGAGGCGCGACCGAGTGGCGACCGTCAAAGTGGAGAAGCTCCGGAAGGTCTTCGATGGCCAGGAACGACAGATCGTCGCGCTCGACGACGTGTCCTTCGAGGCCTCCGGGCACACGTTCGTCTCGATCGTCGGCCCCTCCGGATGCGGGAAGTCGACGCTGCTCAACATCCTGGCCGGTGTGGAGACCCCAACCTCGGGAAGCGTGGACATCTCCGAGAGCGGCGGGAAAGCTCGTGTGGGCTACGTCTTCCAGGCGCCGAGGCTCCTGCCGTGGCGCTCGGTGATGGACAACATGCTGTTCGTCCAGTCCGACCAGGGTCCCGAGACCACCGCGCGCGCGGCCCGCTACCTCGACATGGTTGGCCTCGGCGATCATCAGAAGTCCTGGCCGTCCCAGCTGTCGGGGGGTATGCAACAGCGAGTAGGGATCGCCCGCGCCTTCTCGATCGAGCCGGATGTCCTGCTGATGGACGAGCCGTTCTCCCATCTCGACGCGATCACCGCACGCGGCCTGCGCCGCGAGCTGCACGGGATGTGGAGCGAGACGCGCAAGACGATCCTGTTCGTGACGCACGACGTCGGCGAGGCGGTCGAATTGTCGGACCGGATCGTGATCTTGGCGAAGGGCGGGCGGTTGCGGCAGACGGTCGACGTGGAACTGCCGTTCCCGCGCGATCCCTCGGACGATCGGGTGGCGCTGATGAAGGCGGACGTGTTGCGGACGTTCGAGGAGCTGGACCTGATCGCGACCTAGGAACGACACGACCGAGAGGAAGGAGCACGAACGCATGAGCAAGATCAACTTCGACCGGAACGAGGACCACGAGGTCACCCCGCAATACTCCGATGCGCGGGGACCCGTGTTGCGGAGCGAGAAGATCGAGGTCACCCGGACGTTCTTCGGAACGGGGAAGGGCGCGAAGACGCACTCGCACCCTGAGGAGCAGGTGTTCATCATCCTGAAAGGGCGCCTGCGGGTGACATGCAACGGCGAGACCTACGAGTGCGGTCCCGGTGAGGGGAGCTTCCACCCGTCGAACGCCGAGCACACCGTCGAGGCGCTCGAGGACGTGACCGCGGTGAGCTTCAAGAACCTGGTCGACCCGATCTACGAGAGCACGGGCACGCTGTCCTGAAGCAGTCGACGCTCGCGCGTCCCGATGCAGCCCGACGAGAGGAAGGAGCACCACCTATGCCGTTCGTCGTTTTCGAGGAGGTCGACAAGGAGTTCGTCACACCGAAGTACTCGACGGCCTACGGGGAGCTGGTGACCGGCCAGTTCGTCGAGGTCGGTCGTCTGACCTTCAAGAAAGGTGAGGGCGCCGTCGAACACGCTCACCCGCACGAGCAGGTGATGTACGTGATCTCCGGCCACCTTTCCGTCGACCTGGACGGTGAGCACGCCGAGCTAGGGCCGGGGATGGCGTTCCACGCGCTCCCGAACCAGAAGCACAAGGTTCAGGCGGTCGAGGACACGCAGGTGATCAGCTGCAAGCACGTCATCGACGGCGTCGGGCACAAGATCTGACCGCTTCGCGCACGGCCGGATGGCCGTGTGTCGGTATGCTCGGCTATGCGAGCACGCGGAAGATGAAGTGGAAGCCGGAACCGTCGGGTAGCACCTTCAACTGCATGCTCCCGCTCGCGCCCTTGTACTTGCCCCGTCCACCGGTGATAACCATGACGCTGTTGTGCGAGTCGTAGAACGGTCCCTCGACGGTGATCGCTCCACCCTTGAGGAAGTTGATCCAGCGACATTCCCAGGACCCCTCGGTGGTGTTGATCCGGATGCAGTCCCCTTGATCGCGGCCGACCTTGTTCGTGTTCGTCTCGTCATAGAGGTCGTTGGCGAACGTGAGGAGATCGCCGCTCGAGTCCCCGGTCGCGCCGGCGTCGATCACCAGGTCCGTGGTCGCTCGCTCGACCACGTCGATCACCGTGGCCCGCTTCTCGTGGCCGGTCCCGGCCTGTGCCACGTAACCGGCCACGAGCACGACGGCGACCGCTGCGGCCGCGATCGAGATCGTCTTACGCATGTCCCTGCCCCCTCTCCCATCGGTGCCACGGAGTCTGACACCTTCAGCCTCGTCCCGCTGAGCGCCTCGAACGACCATATTGCATTCCTGATCGGAACAGAACAAACTCGCGCTGGTTCGTTCATGGGCGTGTGAGGAAAAGGGTCCGGATCCGTTGGGGGACGAGTGGAGCAACCGCTTCCGGCTGAGCGACATCGACGCATCAAGGAGTTCCTGAGGGAGCATCGAGCGGTCCGCGTTTCGACGCTCGCGGAACTCCTCGCGGTGTCGGAAGTCACCATCCGGCGTGATCTCGAAGAGCTCGAGCACCGTGGTCTGCTCGAGCGCACGCACGGCGGTGCCGTCTCCATCCATCGCTTGGGTGCCGAGCCCGCGTACGACGAGGCAGCCGGAAGGAGTGCGTCCCAGAAGAACGCGATCGGCCGAACGGCCGCCGGCCTGGTTCAGCCGGGCGACACGATCTTCCTGAACGGCGGCACCACCACGCTCCAGGTCTTCCGCCACTTGCAGATCGCGGGCGTGCGGGTCATCACGAACCACGTCGGGATCGCCTCGGAGGCGGCGGATCGCGAAGTCGGCCTGATCGTCGTCGGCGGCGAGTATCGAGCACCGTCGAACTCATGCGTGGGGAGCTTCGCGACGCGGGCGCTGCGTGGTGTCAACGCCACCCGGGCGCTCATCGGCGTGGAAGGGTTGAGCATCCGATCGGGATTGACGACGCCCGTCGAACCGGAGGCGGAGATCGCTCGGGTCATGATCGAGCAGACACAAGGGCCTGTGATCGTGGTCGCGGATTCGACCAAGGTCGGGACCATCGCGGACTTCTCGATCGCCGGGATCGAGGTGGCGACCGCGCTCGTGACCGACCCAGGCCTGGATGACGTGTATCGCGACGAGCTCACGGCCGTAGGTGTCGACGTGGTGATCTCCGGGCACGATGCGCTCGTCCGTACGGGAGCGGGACATGCAGAAGGCTGAGTTCGAGGCTGAGGCGGTCAGACTGGTCGACGCCGCGAACGCCGAAGGCACGACGCTTCGGTTGCTCGGTGCGCTCGCGTTCGCCACCCGGTGCCCGGACCATGCGTACCTTCAGGATCAGCTCGGACGTGTGTACACGGACATCGATTTCGGCGGATACGGCAAGCAGGTCCGCCAGATCCAGCAGTTGCTCGCGAGGGAGGGATACGAAGAGGACGCCGCGGTGTACGTCGAGTCGCAGGGGTCACGTCTGGTGCTGGAGCACCGGCAGACGAAGCTCCACTTGGATGTCTTCCTCGATCAGCTGGAGTTCTGCCACACCGTCTCGTGGAACGGCAGGCTGGCGATCGACGACCGAACGATCCCGCTCGCCGAGATGCTGTTGCAGAAGATGCAGATCGTGGAGATCAACGAGAAGGACCTGATCGACACGATCATGCTGCTCCTCGAGTACCCGCTCGGCGACTCCGACGACGGCCACATCAATATCGGCCTCGTCGCCGACATCTGCGCCAAGGATTGGGGCTGGTGGCGCACGCTCACCATGAACCTCGACAAGGTCCGTCAGATGGCATCGAGCTATCCCCAGCTGACCGACGAACAGAAGACCCGCGTTTCCGAGCAGGTTGCGACCGCGCTCGAACGGATCGACGCGATGCCGAAGACCATGGGATGGAAGCTCAGGAGCCGCGTGGGCGATCGCATGAAGTGGTACCAGGACGTCGGTGAGCTGACGCCGGAGGCAGGCTGATGCCGCTCTTCAGCAAGCGCGGAACGGCGAAGGGCACCCCCACCCGGCTGTTCTACGCCTGCGACATCCACGGCTCCGAGCCGACGTACCGCAAGTTCCTGAACGCCGCGAGGTTCTACGAGGTCGATGCGCTCATCTTCGGCGGAGATCTCATGGGCAAGCTGCTCGTCCCGATCGTCCGAGACAGCGGCGGCACCTACCGAGCCCGGCTCCAGGGGCAGAACCACCACATCACGTCGGATGAGGAGATGAAGCAGTTCAAGAAGGTGCTCCAGACGCTGGGGTTCTACTGGCAGGAGATGGATCCCGAGGAGTACCAGAGCTACGAGGGGAACCAGGGGCGGATCGACGACCTCTTCGACGTCTTGGCGAAGGAGCGCTTGGCGGAGTGGGTCGTGCTCGCCGAGGAACGGCTGAAGGACACTCACGTTCGGATCTTCCTCTGCGGTGGGAACGACGACACCGACGAGGTGCTCTCAGCGCTCGACGAGACCGCACAGGACCGCGTGGTGAATGCCGAGAACCGCGTCGTTCAGATCGACGACGAGCACTTCGTCGCCACGGTCGGCTACTCGACGCCCACGCCGTGGGAGACCCCGAGGGAGCGCAGCGAGGACGAGATCGCCGACGTGATCTCGAAGATCATGGCCGACGTGCCGGATCCCTCGCGTGTCGTGTTCAACTTCCACTGCCCACCCCTCGATTCCGGTCTCGACACCTGCTTGAAGTTGGATGCTTCGGTCTGGCCCCCGACCCCGGTCCTCGAGAACGGCCAGCCGATCTACTACGGCGCCGGTTCGCAGGCCGTGACCGACGCGTTGAAGGAGTACCAGCCGACCGTCGGCGTCCACGGGCACATCCACGAATCGCGGGGGGTCACGAACTATGGACGGACCCTGGCGCTCAATCCAGGAAGCGAGTACGGAGAGGGGGTACTGCGAGGACTCATCGTCACGATCCGCGGAGGAGATGTCGTCGGGCATCAGTTCACCTCCGGGTAAGCCCGGCCCGTACCGCACGGAGACTCGAGGGGGTGGGGAATGGCAGAGGCAGTAGCTCCACAGGTATTCACGAGGCGCGCATCCGGTCTCGTCCGGGTGATGTCGCCCTACTCAGCGTTCATCTACAACATCCTCACGATGGGGGTGATCTTCCCCTGGACCTACCTCTGGGCCCCCACGGCGTTCCAGGGGTCGAACCTGGTCTTGGGGATCTTGTTCGCGTTCCTGTTCGAGCTACCGATCGCGCTGTCTTACGTGTGGCTCGCGACCGCGCTCCCTCGATCGGGAGGTGACTACGTGTTCCAGAGCCGCGTCTTCGGCGGCGGTTTTGGGTTCACGGTCGTGTTCGCGTTCTTCGTCGTGTGGATCCTGCAGTGGGTCGCGCTCTCGGGCTGGTTGCTCGCGACGCTCGGCCTGGCGCCGACCTTCATCGGTCTCGGCGTTACGACGGGAATCGACGGGTTCACGAGCTTCGGCACGTGGTGCGCGTCGACGAACGGCATCATCATCATCAGCATCCTCAACGCGTTGTTGGCGATGGTCCTGCTGGTGACCGGGTTCAAGAACTACGTCCGCTTCCAGTACGTGATGTGGTACGCGATCCTGATCTCGTTCGGGATCGTGCTGCTGCTATTCCTGTTCACGAACCCCGGATCGGCCCAAGGCAAGCTGGACGGGTTCGCGTCGAGCGTGGACGGTGTCAAGGGGTTCTTCGCCACAGCGAAGTCTGCCGCCGCAGGCGCGGGGGTCAACTTCAACCCGCCGTTCTGGCTGTTCGGCACCTTGATGGTGGCGCCGATCGCGTGGACGAGCCTGCAGTGGGCCACATATTCCGTGGAACAAGGTGGCGAGATCAAGAACGCGCACGTGTTCCGCAATCAACTGTTCATCATCGTGGGCTCGCTCGCCACGGTGGCCGCACTGTTGATCGTCCTGGCGCTCGCGCTGCAGAAGGGGTTCGGTCAGGACGGCATCATGGTGGCGTCGTCCGGATACTGGTACGGGGTCGGAGAAGCGACGATCGGCGGGAACGTGCTGTTCCCGAACTTCATCGCGATGGGCCTCACCGGGAGCTGGGTGATCGTCTTACTGATCGGGTTCGGGTTCATCCTGAATTCCTTCCAGATCGTGTGTAACTGCTTCATCGGGACGACGCGGATCATGGTGGCGCAGGGGCTGGACGGCTTGTTGCCGGACTGGTTCGCGCGCGTCCACCCCAAGTGGAAGACGCCGTTGAACGCGCACATCGCGTACTTCGTCGCGGCCTTGCCGGTCATCTACGGGTTCAACAAGGTCGGGAGCTGGACGCGATGGACGCTGGGCGTGACGTTCGCCAACGGGGCGGTGATGGTCCTGTCCGCGTTGGCGGCGGCCCTGTTGCCGTACCGGGCGAAACAGCTCTACGAGGCGTCCCCGGGTGCGCAGTACAAGTTCGGAAACGTCCCCATGGTGACCGTCTTCGGCATCTTGGGCTTCCTCCTGGGAGGGTTCATGGTCGTGTCCTTCCTGTTCGTGAAGGATCTGGGCCTGGCGTTCTCGAACGACGCTCTGCCCTACTGGATCGTGGTCGGCACGGCGGCCTTCGGCCTGATCGTGTATCTGGTCATGAAGTCGGTCCAGGCGAGCAAGGGGATCAAGGTCGAGTACGCGTTCCAGGAGATCCCGCCGGAGTAAGCGCCAGGTTCCGGTCCGTCGATGGGGCGGGGCTTCGGTCCCGCCCCATCGTTCGTCGAGGAGGTCCTTTGGATCGCGCACGTGCCGTCGTGATCGGCGGCGGCGTCACCGGGTGCAGCATCCTGCTGCATCTCGCCGAGGCCGGCTGGTCCGACGTTCTCCTTCTGGAGAAGGGGGAGCTCACCAGCGGGTCCACGCACCATGCGGCGGGACTCGTCACGATGTTCAACCCGTCGCCGACCATGATGCGGTTCCGTCGTTACTCGATCGAACGCTACCGAGAGCTCGGGGTGTTCGAGACGGTGGGGAGCCTGCGGTTCGCCTCCAGCCGGAACCGGCTCCTGGAGCTGAAGCGCGGCGTCTCGCGCGCGAAGGGCATCGGCCTCGACGTCGAGCTCGTGTCCGCCGACCACGCCCGCCGGTTGATGCCGGCCGCTTCGCCCGAGGAGCTGTACGGCGCCCTGTACGTGCCCGGCGACGGATACCTCGACCCGCACGGCGCGACCCACGCGATGGCGGATGCCGCGCGTGCGCTCGGAGCCACGGTGCGCACCCACACCCGGGTCACGGGGGTGGAGCTGTCGTCGCGACGCGAGGTCGTGGCGGTCCTCACGGACCGGGGTCGCATCGAGACCGAGGTCGTGGTGAACGCCGCGGGGATCTGGGCGCCGCGCATCGCCTCGATGGTCGGAGCCTTCGTGCCGTCGACGCCGGTGGACCATCAGCACGTCGCCCTGAAGGCCGTGCTGGGCTCGGAGCTTCCGGGTGACATGCCGTGCTTCCGCGACCCGGACAACCTCGTCTACGGGAAGGCCGAGGCGGGTGGGGTGCTCTTCGGCGGGTACGAGCCGAACCCCGTCGCTCGGTGGGTCGACGGCGTCCCGTGGGAGCACGGCGGGAGGGCGCTCGCTCCCGACATGGGTCGGTTCGAACAGCTGATGGAGGGGGCCGCCCGCCGGTTCCCGTTCGTGGCCGACGCCGAGATCGTGAAGCTGGTGTGCCACCCAGACGCGATGACGCCGGACGCGAACCCGCTCCTCGGCCCCGTGCCCGGCGTGCGGGGGTTCCACATGGCGGCCGGCCTCTCCCTGAACGGGTTCGGCGCCGCGGGAGGTATCGGCAAGACGATCGCGGAGTGGGTCGTCGCCGGCGAGCCAGAGCTCGATGTCCTCGCTTATCGGTCATGGCGGTTCGGCGACGTCTACCGCGATCCGTCGTGGGCCGCCGAGGTCGCTCGAGAGACGTACCGGTACTACTACGAGCTGCGGTATCCGTTCGACCAGGACGAGTTCGGGAGGCCGAGACGCGAGAGTCCATTGATATCGCGGATGCAGGATGCCGGCGCCGTCTTCGGTGCGAAGAACGGTTGGGAACGGGCGGAGTACGTGGCCCCCGGCGAACCATGGCGCCGGGCGGGACCGGACCAACGCGCGTGGGGGTGGACCGAGCCTCCGTTCCACCCTCGGGTCGCGGACGAGCACCGGGCCGTACGGGAACGAGCCGGGATCTTCGACATGACGTCGTTCGGGAAGATCGAGGTGGGGGGTACGGACGCGTTGGCCGTGCTCGAACGGGTGTCGGACAACCTGGTCGATCGGCCGGTCGGGAGCGTGGTGTACACGCAGTTCCTTGAGCGTCGTGGCGGGATCGTCGCCGACGTGACCGTCACGCGCCTCGCGGAGGATCGGTTCCGCGTGATCACCGGGTCGGGCACGATCGACGCCGATCTCGGTTGGATCCGCGCGAACGTCCGGGAAGATGAGATCGTCGAGCTGCGCGACGTCACGCAGGAGCTGGCCGTCATCGGCCTCTGGGGTCCGTCCGCACCCGACGTGCTGGGGGCGTTGACCGAGGACGACGTCTCGAGCGCAGGGTTCCCGTTCATGCGGGCGCGGTCGATCGCCGTTCGAGGAGCGCCTGTTCTCGCGCAGAGGGTGACGTACGTTGGCGAGCTCGGGTGGGAGCTGTACGTCGCCCCCGAGTGGGCGACCCAGGTGTGGGACCGGCTGATCGAAGCAGGAGCGGCGCACGGCATCGCGGTCGCCGGATACCGCGCGCTCGACTCGCTCCGGATGGAGAAGGGGTACCGCTACTTCGGGACCGATCTGACGATGCTGGACGATCCCTTCGAGGCGGGGCTCGCCGCTTGTGTCCGCCTGGAGAAGGGCGGGTTCGTGGGGCGAGATGCCCTCATGGCGAAGCGAGAGGTCGGCGCTCCTTCGCGCCGGCTCCTGACGCTACTCGTGGGCGAGCACGATTACGTGCCGATCTACGGCGGCGAGGCCGTCGCATCGGACGGCGAGGTGGTTGCCCGTCTCCGCAGCTGCGCGTACGGCTTCACGATCCGGCGGAACGTGGCGTTCGCGTACCTGCCCGCGCGGTTCGGGCCGGGTGACGTCGTCGATGTCGACGTGTTCGGCGATCGGATCCGCGCCGATGTCGGCGAGGATGCCGTCGTGGGCGCCGGCCCCGGCTGGTCGGAGGCGTAGCCATGCCAACGGGCATCGACGATGTCGTCGAGCGGGTGACGCTCTGGCGGGGAGACGCCGTCGACGTCACCCCATTGTCGGGCGGCCTCACCAATCAGATCTACCTGGTGACCCGCGGCGACGAGCGATTCGTCGTGCGGATCCCCGGCCCGTCCACGGAGTTGCTGGCGGTCGATCGCGCCAACGAGCGGCACAATGCCGAGGCCGCGGCCACCACCGGCGTCTCCCCGCCGATCCTCGAGTACCTCGAGGACTGGTCGGTCATGGTGCTCGCGTTCATCGACGGCGAGACCATGTCGGCCGAACGGCTGCGTGCGCCGTCGATGCCGGCCAGGATGGCCGCATCGCTGCATCGCCTGCATGCCGGCCCCCCGTTCCTCCAGGACTTCGACATGTTCCGCATCACCGAGCGTTACCTCGGGGTGGTCGCCGATTGCGACGTGCGGATCCCGGAAGGGTTCCGCGATCGGATGGAGACCGTCGTCGACGTGGAGCGCGTCCTCGCGGTGAACGCCCAGCCACGCGTGCCGTGCCACAACGACCTCCTCGCCGAGAACTACATCGACGACGGCAGGCAGCTCTGGGTCATCGACTTCGAGTACAGCGGGAACGACGATCCGTGTTTCGAGCTCGGCGACACGGCGCAAGAGTGTGGGTTCGACGCCGAGCTGAAGGCGGCGCTCTGCGCCGCGTACTTCGGGCGCGACGATCCGATCCAACTAGCGCGGATGGAGCTCTACGCGATGATGGCCGACGTGGGATGGACGCTGTGGGCCGCGATCCAGGCGGAGATCTCGGACATCGATTTCGACTTCTGGGGATGGGCCGTCGAGCGGTGGGATCGCGCGGTGGGCGCGATGGACGGACCGGGGTTCGCGGAGTTCCGCCGAGAGGCGACGCGATGAGGGTAGTGGCTACCCCCGAGGTGGTCGAGTTCATCCGCGAGAGCGGCGGGCAGATCTTCGTGTGGACCGTGACGATGGAGTACGGGTACGCGCGTGGGACCGTGTTCGTCCTGGAGGCGTCCGTCGACTCGCCCGGAGCGGAACGGGAGTTCCTGCGGTTCGGCGGCGAGGGCATCGAGGTCCTGTACGACCCGGGCGAGCGCGGCACACCGGATGCGCTGCACCTCGCGTTGCGAGGGCGCGTTCGCAAGCGGGTCGTGGCCCTCTGGAACGGGCACAGCTTCGCGAGCGAGTGACTCGCGAGCCCTGCGCTCAGGGTCTGATCGTGATCGTCGACGACCGCGCGGATCCCGCGATCGCGGAACAACCGCTTGGCGCATCGAGAACGGGAGCGCGTCGCTCACACGCGGATCCGCTCGCCCTCCGGATCCCAGAGCGGTTCGTCGGCGACGGCGGCCGGCACCCGCTCGCCGAACACCTCGACCTCGAACGTGGTTCCCGGGATCGCCAGCTCGATCGGCAGGTAGGCGTAGGCGATCGATGCGCCGACCGTGTAGCCGAGGCCGCCGCTCGTCACGCGGGAGACCACCTCGCCGGAGCGGAACACCGGTTCGTTCCCGAGCGTCATCGCGCGCGCGTCTGCGAGCGTCAGACACGAGAGCCTTCGCGTCACCCCACGCGCCAGCACAACCTCCAGGGCCTCGTTCCCGATGAACCCCGGCACGTCCATCCTGACCGCGAACCCGAGCCCCGCCTCGAACGGATGCTCCTCGGGGGTGATGTCCGAGCCCCACGCCCGATAGCCTTTCTCGAGACGCAGCGAATCGATCGCGCGATACCCGGCCGGCGTCATACCGAACGGCTCACCGGCCGCGACGAGCGTGTCCCAGAGCGCCCCGGCGAACTCCACGTCGGGGTAGAGCTCCCAGCCGAGCTCGCCGACGTAGGTCACCCGCAGCGCGAGGCACGGCACGTCGCCCACCACGATCTCGCGCGCGGTCAGGTACGGGAACGCCTCGTTCGACAGATCGTCCTCGCTCACCTTCGACACGATGTCGCGGGCGCGCGGTCCCCACAGTCCGAAGCAGCCCTTCGCGCCGGTCACGTCGCGGACCGTCACCCCGTCGCGCCGGCCGTCCCCGAGCTGCTTGCGGATCCAGCCGATGTCGTGGTTGCCGAACGCCGTCCCGCTCACCAGCAGGTAACGGTCGTCCCCGATCCGGGTGGCGGTCAGGTCGCATTCGATGCCGCCGCGGCCGTTCAGCATCTGCGTGTAGACCACGGTGCCGATGGGGCGATCCACGTCGTTCGCCGACAGGCGCTCCAGGAACGCGGTCGCGTCGGGCCCGCTCACCTCGATCTTCGCGAAGCTCGACTCGTCGAAGAGTCCCGCGCGCTCGCGCGTGGCCACGTGCTCGGCCGCGATCGCGCTCGACCAGTGTTCGCCCGCCCATCCCCGCGGCCGTAGCCGATCGAGCGACGGATCATCGTTCGACCTGAACCAGTTGGCGCGCTCCCAGCCGGATTTCTCGCCGAACTCCGCGCCGAGGGCCGCCAGGCGGGCATACGTTGGCGCCGTCTTGAGCGGCCGTCCCGCCTGCCGCTCCTCGCCCGGGTAGTGGATGTCGTAGTACGTCGCGTACACCTCGTACGCGCGCTCGCATGCGTAGCGCCGCGACCGGTAGTGCCGGCCGAAGCGACGGATGTCCATCTTCCACAGGTCGTACTCGGGCTCGCCGTTCACGATCCAGTCGGCCATGACCTTGCCGACGCCCCCCGCGCCGGCGATCCCGTGCGCGCAGAACCCGGCCGCCACGAAGAACCCGCGGACGTCGGACTCGCCCAGGATGAACTCGCCGTCGGGGGTGAACGCCTCGGGGCCGTTGATCATCGTCACGACCTCGGCGTTCTGCAGCACCGGCACCAGCGCGAACGCGTTCTCGGCGAGCGTCTCGAACCGCTCCCAGTCGTCGGGCAGGAGTTGATGGTTGAAGTCGGCGGGCGGGCCGTCCCGCACCGCCCAGGGCGCGGGGTGCCGTTCGTAGCCACCCATCACCAACCCGCCCCCGGCCTCGCCGCGGAAGTACACGAGCCGATCTGGATCGCGCATCGTCGGCAGGTCGACGCTCCCGCCGGGGACGGGCTTGGTGAGCAGATACTGATGCGCGAACGGCACGACGGGCACCTCGACGCCGGCCATGCGACCGAGCTGGTTCGCGTACATCCCCCCGGCGTTCACGACGACGTCCGAGGTGATCGGACCGTGTTCTTCCGTGCGCACACCTCGCACGCGGCCGTCGGCAACGTCGATGCCCGTGACACGCGTGTTCGTGCGGATCTCGGCTCCGCGTCTGCGCGCGCCCTCGGCGAGCGCGAGTGTCAGGTTGGTCGGATCCAGGTGCCCGTCGGTCGGGATGAACGCCGCCCCCTGGATGCCGGTCGGATCGAACAGGGGGAACCTCGCGATCGCGGCCTCCGTGGAGATGACGTCGAGCGGCAGGCCGAACGTGTGCGCCCAGCCCTCTTGCCGCCGCAGCTCCTGCATCCGCTCGTCCGAGGACGCGAGCCGCAACGAGCCGACCTCGTGCCAGCCGGGGTCCACGCCCGTCTCGGCCGCCAATCGCCGGTACAGCTCGGCGCCGTACATCATCATCCGCGTGAGCGATACGCTGGAGCGCAGCTGCCCCACGAGTCCGGCCGAGTGGAACGTGGAGCCCGATGTCAGCTCGCCGCGATCGAGCAACACGACGTCCTGCCATCCGAGCTCGGTCAGGTGGTACGCGATGCTGGCGCCGGCGACACCGCCGCCGATGACGATCGCGCGGAAGCTCTCAACCATCGAGAACGGGTTCCGATGCCGCCGCATGCAACCACGCGTCGAACCTATCGTCCGATGCCGTCGACAGGCAGCGCGCGAAGTGCCGGTCGGCATAGTCCACGTAGTCGAAGTCGAGCGTCGAGATCGCCTGCTGCACGACGCCCCACATGGCCTCGCGGAAGTCCGACATGATCCGCATCAGCTGCAGGCGCGCGCGGTACACATCGGTCACGTCGCCGAAATAGAGGCGGAGCAGGAGCTCCTGCGCCTCAGGGCTGAGTCCGTTGTTGATCGAGAGGTTGCCGAGGTCGAAGAAGAGGTCGCCCATCCCACCGTACTCGTAGTCGACGATCCAGACGTGATCGCCATCGAGGAGGAAGTTGGCGTTGAGCAGGTCGTTGTGACACGGCCGGTCCGCGAGCGGCTGCTTCGCGAACGCGCCTTCGATGTCAACAGCCTTCGCGTGGATCTCGTCGAACGCGGCCGGCGCGACCACGCCGCGAGCTTCGGCGATCGCCCGGTAGTCCTCCACGATGCGGAACACCGGGAACGCGGATGGGATGGGAGGACACGCGTGGATCGCCTTGACGGAGCGGATCACGGCCCCGAGCACGTCCTCGCGCTCGAGGTCCTCCTCGGGGATGTGTGAGCCCTGCACGAACCGGGTGATCAGCGCTGAGCGCTCCGGCAGGTAGGCGAACACTTCGGGAGCAACGCCGGCCCGGGCGGCCGCCGACGCCGCCTCGTTCTCGGCGGCGCGATCGATGCCGAGGAGGTCGGTGTCCTTGCCCGACAGCCGGACCACGAACGACTCTCCGCCGATGTCGACCCGGAAGTTGCGGTTCGTGATCCCGATGGTGATCGGGGTGATCTCGGGCTCCAGGCCCTCCCACTCAGGGATCGCCGCGATCGTCGCGGCGAGCGCGGGATCCTGGTCGGCGTCCACGCGCGGACGCTACCGCCGCTCTTCGTTCCTGGTCAAGCGTGAACGAACATGATCGTTCCGGGAGCTGGCGCCTCAAGACGAGACCGAGGGCTTCGAGCTCGTCTCGCCCCAGGGGACCCATGACGGTAGTGGGTCAGATTGACTGGGCTAGCTGATGCGTCCCGACGCGAGTTCGTGAAGTTGACCTTCGACCTTCTCAGCCATCTCTTTGGCCTCCGCCGATTCGCGAAGCAGTCCGGCAACGGCGCTTCCCAGCGCACGATGGAGTTCGTCTGGATCGAGCGATCGCACGAGCGCATCGTCGAACGGATCCAGGACGTCGGCGGGCAGCTCGTCGAAGTCCCTGCCGTATGTGCCATCGAGCCCTCGGCGCCGACAAGCAAGGGCGAGTGCGTGATCGCGTAACGCGCTGATCCAATACTCCGCCTGCCGATGCCGACCCCGCTCGATGCAGGATCGTGCATGCAGTGCGTGGTGGACGGCGTATCCGAAGAGTTCGTGTGCGGGAGGCGGCGGACCGAAAGGTTGTTCGACGGCCTCCCCGAACAGCAGCTTGAACTTCGGCCCGCCCGCACCGAATTCGGAGCTGGCGTGAGTGAGAGATCGAGCTCCAGGCAGTTGGGGAGCAGGAACACCCGGTAGATGATCGGCCCGCTGGGGAGGTCGAACAGTTGGACCGCGTCGAACTCACGAACGACGGCCCGGCTCCAGGCTTCCAGCACCTCAGTCACAGGCACGTCGTCCGCCACGGCGAACATGAGGTCGAGATCCGACCACTCATCCCCCTCATCGTGTGCAAGCGAGCCGAGGACAGCGCCGCCGACCACTCGGGGGTCAGACGACGCCATGTCCAGGACCCGATCCCGTAGGCGGTTGCGGTCGCTGATGCTGAACACGTTGCGATTCTGGATCACGGGCCGAGGCAGGAACAAGATTCAACCGAACCTGCCATCCCCTACTCAGCGGGTTGACACCGCCTGACCTGCCCGTACACTGGCAGGACCATGTCGACAAGAGAGCTGTTCGGACGCAGCGTCCTCGTACTTATTCGGTAGGCGCGGGCGGGCCATGTGGCCTGCGACCGCGCCGATGCCCCTCGGAGTCCCGGGGGGTTTTTTCTACCCCAAGATCCACAGGAAGCACCAGCGGAACAGCGAGCGAACGGATCGGGAGCGATCCGAGAGGAGGAGAGGACCATGCGGTACGAGTTCGAGCGGGACGGAACCGTCGTCGCGAGCGTGCTCTGGGAGGGCCCCGGCCAGGTCACGGTCGCAGCTTCCGAGCCCTCGGTGCGCGCCACGGTCGACCGTTACCTCTCCTCCGAGGTCGTCTACCTCGGCTCGGGCTTCGACGTCGGCGAGGACCAGGGCGACGAAGCGCTGCAGATGCGGCGCCGGGACTGGACGCCGTGGGAGTTCGAGCGCGCCTGCCGGAACCTGTCCCATCGCCTGTCCGCCACGGTGAAGCGGGTCGAGACGGGCCCGGTCGAGGCTCGCACGGGGGAGGTGGCCGCCAGATGAAGGTCACCGGCGCGCAGGCGCTGTTCAAGTCGCTCGAAGGCGAGGGCGTCGACATCGTCTTCGGCATCCCCGGCGGCGCCATCCTGCCGGCCTACGACCCGCTGCTCGATTCGAGCGTCCGACACGTGTTGTGCCGGCACGAGCAGGGCGCCGGGCACGCGGCCGAGGGATACGCCTGGGCCACCGGCAAGGTGGGCGTCGCGATGGCGACGTCGGGCCCCGGCGGCTGCAACCTGGTCACCGCGCTCGCCGACGCGAAGATGGACTCGGTTCCGATGGTCGCGATCACCGGGCAGGTCCCGACGCCCGTGGTGGGCAACGACGCGTTCCAGGAGGCCGACATCACCGGCATCACGATGCCGGTCACGAAGCACAACATGCTCGTGACCGATCCCGGCGACGTCGCCGAGACGATCCGCGAGGCCTTCCACATCGCGCGCACCGGCCGGCCGGGCCCGGTCCTCGTCGACCTCCCCAAGGACGTGCTCGTCAACGAGACCACGTGGAAGTGGCCGGACAGCGTGAGCCTGCCGGGCTACAAGCCGACCACCAAGGGCAACATGCGCCAGATCTCCGAGGCCGCGAAGCTGATCATGCGGGCGAAGCGCCCCGTGCTCTACGTCGGCGGCGGCGTGATCAAGGCGGAAGCTACGAAGGAGCTGTACAAGCTGGCGACGGCGGCCCAGCTGCCCGTCGTCACCACGCTCATGGCGCGCGGCGCGTTCCCCGACTCGCACGAGCTCTGCCTGGGCATGCCCGGCATGCACGGCAACTACACCGCGGTCACCGCGATGCAGAAGTCGGACCTCCTGATCGCCCTCGGCGCCAGGTTCGACGACCGGGTCACCGGCAAGCTCGACGCGTTCGCGCCGGACGCGACCGTGATCCACGTGGACATCGACCCGGCCGAGATCGGGAAGAACCGCGTGGTGGAGGTGCCGATCGTCGGCGACTGCAAGGACGTGATCGGCAAGCTCGCGAACGAGCTGGGCAAGCGACAGGACGAGGCGGGCGGGGTTCCGGACCGGAAAGTCTGGCTGGGTCAGCTCGACACATGGAAGACGACCTATCCGTACCGCTACGACCAGCAGTCGGACGGGCCTCTCAAGCCACAGTTCTGCATCGAGCGGCTGTACGAGGCGGCCGGGAGCGACACGATCGTCGTTTCCGGCGTCGGTCAGCACCAGATGTGGGCGTCGCAGTTCTGGCACTTCGAGAAGCCGCGGCACTGGATCAACTCGGGCGGATTGGGCACCATGGGCTTCGCGGTGCCGGCGGCACTGGGCGCGGCGGCCGGTCAGCCGGACAAGCGCGTGATCGCGATCGACGGCGACGGCTGCTTCCAGATGACCGCGCAGGAGCTCGCGACGTCCACGACCGAGAACATCCCGTTCATCACCGCGATCATCAACAACGCATACCTCGGCATGGTGCGTCAGTGGCAGGAGCTCTTCTACAAGGAGCGCTACAGCCAGGTCTACCTGAGCTACGACACGCCGGACTACGTGAAGCTGGCCGAGGCCTACGGCTGCGTCGGCCTGCGCGCCGAGCACGCCGACGAGGTCGACACCGTCATCGAGAAGGCGCTGTCGATCACCGACCGGAGCGTCGTGATCGACTTCCGCGTCGACTCGAACGAGATGTGCTTCCCGATGGTGCCCGCCGGAGCGTCGAACGACGAGATCATCACCGGACCCGAAGGCCTGAAGCGGGCGGACGACCCGGCCGAGGCACCCATCGCATGAGCACCCTCCACACGCTCTCCGTCCTGGTCGAAGACCGGCCCGGCGTCCTGACGCGCGTGGCGGGACTGTTCGCCGCCCGCGGGTTCAACATCGACTCGCTCGCGGTCGGCCCAACCGAGCGGGCCGGCCTGTCACGCATGACGATCGTCGTGACCGTCGACAAGAAGCCGCTGGAGCAGATCACGAAGCAGCTGAACAAGCTCATCAACGTGATCAAGATCCTGGAGCACGAGCCCGCCGACACCGTGGAGCGGGAGCTGATGCTGGTGAAGGTGCGCGCCGAGGGCGAGGCGCGAGCGCGGGTCCTGGAGTTCTGCCAGGTCTTCCGCGTCCGGGTGTCCGACGCCACGCACCAGACGCTCACGATCGAGGCCACCGGGTCGCCCGACAAGCTCTCCGCGCTACTCGAGCTGCTGGGGGACTTCGGGATCGTGGAGCTCGCGCGCACGGGGCGGATCGCGCTCACCCGCGGCAACCGCGGCATCCGCGAACGGACCCTCAGGTCCGCCAAGGCCGCCGGTGGCGAGGACGCGTGGGACGGCGGCGGCGTGTGAGCGACATCGAGTCTGACCCGGACTAGATAGAGAAGACTGACGAGGACAGAGAGGACGACGACCACCATGGCGACGATCTATTACGAGAAGGACGCCGATGCCGGCGCCCTCAGCGGGCAGAAGATCGCGATCCTGGGCTTCGGCAGCCAGGGCCACGCGCACGCGCTGAACCTCCGAGACTCCGGGCACGACGTCCGCGTCGGTCTGCGTCCGGGTTCGTCGTCGCGGAAGGTCGCCGAGGACGCCGGCCTCCGGGTGCTCGATGTGGCCGACGCCGTGCGCGAGGCCGACGTCGTGATGGTGGTCCTGCCCGACACGGCGCAATCCAAGGCGTTCGCCGACGAGATCGGACCGAACCTGGAGCCCGGCAACATGTTGATGTTCGCGCACGGGTTCAACATCCACTTCGGGACGATCGCGGCTCCCGAGGGCGTGGACGTCACGATGATCGCGCCGAAGGGGCCCGGCCATCTCGTCCGTAGGACGTACGAGCAGGGGATCGGGACGCCGGCGCTGATCGCCGTGCACCAGGACGCCACCGGCACGGCCCACGGGCGGGCGCTCGCGTACGCGGCAGGCATCGGCGCCGCGCGCGCAGGCGTGCTCGAGACGACGTTCAAAGAGGAGACCGAGACGGATCTCTTCGGCGAGCAGGCGGTGCTGTGCGGGGGTGCGTCCGCGCTGGTCCAGGCGGGCTTCGAGACGCTCGTCGCGGCCGGGTACCAGCCCGAGAGCGCGTACTTCGAGTGCCTGCACGAGCTGAAGCTGATCGTGGACATGATGTACGAGGGCGGCCTGTCGTGGATGCGCTACTCCATCTCCGATACGGCCGAGTACGGCGACTACACCCGCGGGCCGCGGGTGATCAACACGGAGGTCCGCGCCGAGATGCGCCGGATCCTCGACGAGATCCAGGACGGAACGTTCGCCAAGGAATGGATCGCGGAAGCGGACGGGGGATTCACCAACTTCCTCCGACTTAGGCAGCAGGCGCGCACGTCCCAGCTCGAAGACGTGGGACGGGGGCTGCGCCAGATGATGCCCTGGTTGGAGAGCGACACAAAGGTGGTCCCGAAATGAAGGAAGGCAACGTAGCCGACGGCAACACCGTACGGATCTTCGACACGACACTGAGAGATGGCGAGCAGGCTCCCGGCATCGCGCTCACGCGGGCCGAGAAGGTCGAGATCGCCGAGCAGCTGGCACGGCTGAACGTGGACATCCTCGAGGCCGGGTTCCCGGTCTCGTCGGAAGGTGAGTTCGACGCCGTGACCGAGATCGCGTCGAGCGTGCACGGCCCGGTGATCGCGGCCCTCGCGCGCACCACCGAGGGAGACATCGTTCGCGCCGCGGAGGCCCTGAAGGGGGCCGAGAGCTGGCGGATCCACACGTTCATCTCGACGAGCCAGATCCACATGGAGGACATGCTCCGCATGTCGCACCGGCAGGTCCTGGACGCGATCAGGGACAACGTGAAGCTGGCGGTGAGCTACACCGACGACGTCGAGTTCTCGGCGCAGGACGCGACCCGGACCGAGCTGGACTTCCTGCTCGAGTGTTTCCGGGTCGCGGTGGAGTGCGGTGCGACGACGATCAACGTCCCCGACACGGTGGGGTACGCGACGCCGACCGAGTTCGGGGAGCTGGTTCGCGTCGTCCGCGAGGCCACGCCCGACGACGTCGTGATCTCGACGCACTGCCACAACGACCTGGGCCTGGCCGTCGCGAACTCGCTGGCCGGGATCGAGAACGGCGCCCGGCAGGTCGAGGTCGCGGTGAACGGCATCGGCGAGCGGGCCGGCAACTGCGCCCTGGAGGAGATCGCCATGATCGTCCGCACGCGCGGGCAGGCGCTGGGCGTGACGCACGATCTCAACATCAAGGAGATCATCCGGACGTCGCGGCTCGTGTCCATGACGACCGGCTACAACGTGCAGCCGAACAAGTCGGTCGTGGGGGCCAGTGCGTTCGCGCACGAGAGCGGCATCCACCAGCACGGGGTGCTCAGCAACCGCGCGACGTACGAGATCATGGACCCGCTCGCCGTCGGCCTGGAGGGCAACCGCCTGGTCCTCGGCAAGCACAGCGGACGGCACGCGTTCGTCGACGCGTTGGAGAAGATCGGCCTCACGGTCGACAAGGAGCACTTGGACCGTGCCTTCGCGCGCTTCAAGGACCTGGCCGACCGGAAGATCCAGATCACCGATCAGGACCTGGAGGCGATCGTCGGCGAGGAGCGAGGCTCGGCAGAGGAGGGCGTTCTCGTGCTCGAGTCGCTCCAGGTCGGCGGCGGCACGCACCTCTCGCCGAGCGCCACGGTCCGGCTCCGGCGCGGCGACGAGGTGATCGAAGAGTCGGCGTTCGGCGACGGGATGATCGACGCCGCGTGCGGCGCGATCCAACGGGCCGCCGGGGTGGAGGCGAAGCTCATCCTGTTCAACGTGTCGTCGGTGACCGGCGGGTCCGACGCATTGGGCGACGTCGTCGTGCAGCTCGACGTCGACGGCCGGCGCGTGACCGGTCGAGGCGTGTCGGTGGACGTGGTGGAGGCGAGTGCCCGTGCCTACCTCGCGGCCATCAACCGTGCTCTGCGCGTCTCGGCCACCCAGGAGCCGGCGGAACCCGCCGCGGAGCTCACGCGGTGACCCACACGATCGGGGTGATCCCCGGTGACGGAACGGGCCCGGAGGTCGTCCGCGAGGGCCTGAAGGTCCTCGACGCCGTCCGGCAGGTGGAGGGGTTCCAGGTCGATCTCGTGGAGTTCGACCTGGGAGGGGAGCGGTTCCTGCGGACCGGCGAGACGCTCCCCGACGACGATCTCGCCCGTCTGCGACAGATGGACGCGATCTTCCTCGGCGCGGTCGGCCACCCCGACGTGAAACCGGGCATCCTCGAGCGTGACCTGTTGCTGCGGGCACGGTTCGAGCTGGACCAGTACGTGAACCTGCGGCCGATCGTGCGCTACCCCGGCGTGCAAACGCTGGTGCCGTCCCACGGCGAGGACGACGTGAACATGGTCGTCGTCCGAGAGAACTCCGAGGGCCTCTACAGCGGCGCGGGCGGCTTCCACCGCAAGGACACCGAGCACGAGGTGGCGGTGCAGGAGTCGATCAACACGCGCCACGGCGTGGAGCGGATCGTGCGGTACGCGTTCGAGCTGGCGATGCGTCCCGACCGGCGCCGGAAGCTCACGCTCGTCCACAAGACGAACGTCCTGACGTTCGCCGGCGACCTGTATCAGCGGGTGGTGAACGAGGTAGCTACGGAGTTCCCGGATGTTCAGACGGACTACGTCCACGTGGACGCATGCTGCATCTACTTCCTGGATCAGCCCAGTCGCTTCGACGTGATCGTCACGGACAACATGTTCGGCGACATCATCACGGACCTCGGCGCCATGATCCAGGGCGGGATGGGGATCGCGGCGGGCGGCAACATCAACCCGGCCGGCGTGAGCATGTTCGAGCCGATCGGGGGCACTGCGCCCGATCACACCGGCAAGGGAACCATCAACCCGTTGGCCGCGATCGGCGCGGTGCAGATGCTGCTCGCGCAGCTCGGCGAGGACGGCGCGGCGGCTCGGGTCGCCGAGGGCATCCGGTTCGCGTGCATCAAGATGGAGTCGATGCGCGCAGGGGAGATGGGCTATCCCACGTCCGGCGTCGGCGATCTCGTCGTGGAGAGGGCGACGGCGTGACCACGACCGCCACGCGCCGGAAGGTGGAGCTCTACGACACGACGCTCCGCGACGGCGCGCAGCAGACCGGGCTGTCGTACTCCATCGAGGATCGCATGCGGATCCTCCACAAGATCGACCAGCTCGGCGTGCCGTTCATCGAAGGGGGGTGGCCGGGCGCGAACCCGCGTGACACCGAGTTCTTCAAGCTCGCGACGAAGGAGACGCTCCGGCACGCCGCGCTGACCTCGTTCGGCATGACGCGGAAGGCGGGCGAACGCGCGGAGGACAGCGCCGTCCTGCGCGAACTGCTGGATACCGGCACCGAGGTCGTGTGCATCGTGGGCAAGGCCTGGGACCTGCACGTGCGCGAGGCGCTGCGGACCGACCTCGACGAAGGGGTCGCCATGGTGCGCGATTCGATCGCGTTCCTGCGCAAGCAGGGACGCCGCGTGTTCTTCGACGCCGAGCATTTCTTCGACGGGTACGGCAGCGATCCCGCGTTCGCCATGCGCGTGGTCCTGGCGGCGGAGGAGGCCGGAGCGGAACGGCTCGTCCTCTGCGACACGAACGGCGGGATGCTGCCGCTCGATGTCGCGCGGATCGTCGGCGAGGTCAACGCCCGGGTCGAAGCGGCGCTCGGCATCCACGTCCACAACGATGCCGGGTGCGCGGTCGCGAACTCGCTGATCGCCGTGGAGCACGGCGTGTATCAGGTGCAGGGTGTGGTGAACGGCTACGGCGAGCGCACCGGCAACGCCGATCTGATCCCGATCGCCGCGAACCTGGTCCTCAAGATGGACGTCGACTGCCTGCCGGACGGCGCGGTCGAGCATCTGACCGAGGTCGCGCACTACGTCGCCGAGGTGGCGAACGTCGCCCCCGACTCGCACCAGCCGTACGCTGGCCGGTACGCGTTCACGCACAAGGCCGGACTGCACGCGAGCGGGATCGCCCGCCTGGAGGAAGCCTACGAGCACGTGAAGCCGTCGTCGGTGGGGAACCGACGCGGGGTGGTCGCGAGCGATCTGGGCGGCGCGGCCACGTTGCGTATGAAGGCCGACGAGTTCGGCGTCGAGATGCACGAAGGGGCGATCGCCGCGATCTTGGACGAGCTGAAGCAACGCGAGGCCCGCGGGTACACGTTCGAGGTCGCCGACGCCTCGCTCGAGCTGCTGATGCGGCGCGCGGGTGGCTGGGAACAGCCGTTCTTCACGATCGAGAGCTTCCGGGTGCACATCGAGCAGCGCATGGAGGACGCCGACGACGCACTCGCCGAGGCCACGGTCAAGGTCGTCACGAACGGCACCCGGCACATCGAGAGCGCCGAGGGCCACGGGCCGGTCGGGGCCCTCGACAACGCGCTCCGCAAGGCGCTCACGAACGAGTACCCGGCGCTCGACGACATGAACCTTGAGGACTACCGCGTCCGGGTGCTGGACGAGACCGTCGGGACAGGCGCGACCGTGCGCGTTCTGATCGACACGTCGAACGGCGAACGCGAATGGACCACCGTGGGCGTGTCGGAGAACATCATCGAGGCGTCGTGGGAGGCGCTCGTCGACTCGTACCTGTATGGACTGCTGCACCCGCGGGAGGATCAGCAGGCGTGAGCTCCGCGGGGGGCGTCGTCATCCGTGACGCGAAGCCATCCGAAGCCCGCGCGATCGCCGAGGTCAACGTCGCGTCGTGGCGTTGGGCGTATCGCGACGACCTTTCCGCCGAGCTCCTCGACGCCTTGTCGGTGGAGGACCGGGAGCGCGGGTGGAACGAGTGGCTCGCAGCTCGGCCCGGCGCCGCCACGCTGGTCGCCGAGGAAGGCGACCGCATCGTCGGCTTCTGCAGCGTGGCGCCGAGTGGCGATGAGGGCGCGAACGAACGTACGGCAGAGGTCCTCACGATCTACCTCCTGCCGGATGCCGCCGGCCGCGGGATCGGTCGCGACCTGTTCGCCTCCGCCGTCGATCGGCTCCGCACGTTGGGGTACGACCGGGCGACGCTCTGGGTGATGGCCTCGAACGACCGGAGCCGGCGCTTCTACGAGGCCGCCGGTTGGTCGTGGGACGGCACGACGAGCGAGCATCGCTTCGACTGCGCGAACCTGCCGATCGTCCGGTACGTGACCGACCTGTAGGCGAACTTCATGTAGTGGGCGCCTTCGCCCGAGCACTGACGAGCTGGACGATCGCGTCCTCGATGCGGATCGCCTCGTCCTTGCTCAGGCCGTCGGACAGGATGGAGAACTCGACCCAGTCCTTGACCTTGCGAGACCAGACCCAACCCGAGAGCGCGGAGATGTCCGTCAGCGTTCCGGTCTTCGCCCGGATCCGTGTGTGGCCGAGGCGTCCTTCGAGTGTTCCCTGGCCGCCGATCGGCAGGGCCGACCGGAGATCGGGTGCCCACGGCTGCTTTCCGGATGCCCAGAGCAGTCTCAGCATGCCCTGTGCGGTGACCCGGTTCGCGTACGAGAGCCCCGACGCGTCGCTGTGCTCGAATCGTCGGGCGCCATTCTCCGACGTGAACGCGTCGATCGCGGCGGCACCGGCCGCGATGGTCGCCGTTCCCGAGACCTCGGCACCGAGGACCTTGCCCAACACCTCGGCGTCGAAGTTGACGGAGTCGATGTTCATGCGATGGAGGATGTCGATGATGGGTGCCGAGTCGATCGCGGCGATCTTGACCCGCGATCCGCCGGGTGAGCCCACCCCTGGCGGCTCCTTGACGGGTATCCCGAGTCGGCGGAGGGCCTTGGTGAGGTATCCGGCCGCCCGCAGCTCGGGGTCCTCGATGTGGCCGCCCTCCGGGCCGACGTTCCCGCGGAACGTGAGCGCGGTCGGTATCGCGACCTCGTCGTCGGGGAACTCGTCTTTCCAACCCGGCGCCCACCAATCGCGCTCGAACGGTCCGGTGTCGCCGATCACCGAGCCCTGGATCCGGGTCACGCCGGCGGCGACGATCTGTTGGGCGAGCGTGTCGAGCGCGTCCGGCCCGAGCTCCGGGTCACCGTGTCCCACGAGCCACAGGTCGCCGTCGATCACGCCCTCGAGGGGTGCCGCCGCCGCCATCGCGCGCGTCTCGATAGAGCGGTCGGGGCCAACCGCCGCGAGCAGCGCCATCGACAGGAGCAGCTTCTCGTTCGAGGCGGGCGCGCGTTTCACCCAGGCGAGGTGCCGGTACCAGGAGACGCCGTCGTCACCGATGGTCACCGACATCGCGTGGTCGCCGATCAGGGCGTCGATCCGACGTTGCCACCTGGGCTCGTCGGCCGGACCCGACGCGAGATCGTGACCGGTGGCGGGGGCGTGCCGGACGCCGGTCGCCGCCCAACCGGTGGCGGGGATGCCTGCTACGACCGAAGCGACGAGCAGGACAACGAGGAGTGGTCTGGCACGCATGTTCGCACGATGGTACGAGGTCGATCCGGCGGAAGGCGGGAGGTGACTACTGGCCCTGTGCGAGCGCTTCGACCTCGGCGTGCATCGCGTGGCGCTCCTCGAGCAGCGTACGCAACGCTCGCGGCGCGAGCGGCCTCGCGAAGAAGTAGCCCTGGCCCATGTCGCACTTGAGCTCCATGAGCCGCTCGAGCTGATCGGCCCGTTCGATGCCCTCTGCGACCGGTTTCAGGTTCAAGATGCCGGCCAGTTCGATCACCGCGGCGGTGAGCGCGGACGATTCGCCGCCGTCGGCCACCTCGTCGATGAACGACTTGTCGATCTTGAGGATGTCGACCGGGAAGCGGCGGACGTAGTTGAGCGACGAGTAGCCCGTGCCGAAGTCGTCGATCGCGAGCAACACACCGAGCTCCTTCAGCTGGTTCAGACGCTCGATGGCGAGCTCCATGTCCTGCATGACCATGCTCTCGGTGATCTCGAGGGTCAGGCTGGCCGCGGTCAGGCCGGTTTCGGTCAGGATGTCCCGCACCTCGTCCACGATCTCGGGGCGTGCCAGCTGCCGTGCGGAAAGGTTGACCGCCATGTGGAACGGCGGGTCCATGGGGAACTCGCTCTGGAGGTCCACCGTGTAGCGGCACGCTTCGCGGAGCACCCAGCGGCCGATCGGTACGATCAATCCCGTCTCCTCGGCGAGCGGGATGAACTCGAGCGGTTGCACGATCCCGCGGTCGGGGTGGATCCAGCGGATCAGGGCCTCGACGCCGGTGATCCTTCCCGAATCCAGCTCGATCACCGGCTGGTAGTGGAGGATGAACTCCTCATGCTCGAGCGCGCGCTGAAGGTCGGCCTTCAGCTCCAAGCGTCGCAGTGCCGTGTCGTGCATCGCAGGCTCGAAGACCTGATACCGACCCTTGCCCTTCTCCTTGGCCATGTACATCGCGACGTCCGCGTTGCGCATGAGCGCCTCGGCCGCCTCCTCCTCGCCACCCTCGCCGGCCTCTTCCGAGACGGCGATGCCGACGCTCGCGCGGACGAACACCTCCTTGCCCTCCAGCGAGAACGGCTCCTCGAGCATCTGCATGATCCGCTCGGCGACGTCTGCGGCTTGGATCCCTTCTCCGCCGTCCTCCAGGAGGATCGCGAACTCGTCGCCACCGAGGCGCGCGGCCGTGTCGGCCGCTCGGAGCGCCTTCCGCAGCCGCTCGCCGACCTCCAGCAGGAGACCGTCGCCGGCGGCATGTCCCAACGAGTCGTTGATCGTCTTGAAGTCGTCGATGTCCATGAACAGCACCGCGATCGGTTTGTGGTCGCGCTCCTGCCGTTCGATGGCGTGCAGCACGCGATCGCGGAACAGTGCCCGGTTCGCGAGATTGGTGATGGGGTCGTGGAAGGCCTGGTGCTGCAGTTGCTCCTCGAACTGCTTGCGTTCCGTGATGTCACGCGTGTTGAGGACGATGCCCTTCACGTTGGGGTCGTGCAGCAGGCTCGTCCGCAGGGTCTCGGTGGCCAGGTAGGTCCCATCCCGGTGACGAAGGCGGAACTCCAGCAGCGCCGTGTCGCCTTCGCCGTCGCCAGCCGACGTCAGGAACGAGAGCACGCGCGTCTTGTCGTCCTGACGGACCAGGTCGATGAACCGCGTGCCCTCGAGCTCCTCGGGGCCCGATCCGAGCAGGCGTGACGCGGACGGGCTCGCGTAGCGGATCACGGTGGTCGGCTCGATGACCGTGACCACGTCCGACGAGTTCTTGACCAGGGATGCGAACCGCGCCTCGCTCTGTTGGATGAGGAGATCCTCGGTGAGCGCCGCGCTCTCGAGCGCGAGCGCGACCTGCGACGAGAGCGCTCGGAGGCTGTCGGAAACGGAGGCGGGCATCTCTTGCGTGGTCGCGATCACCATCATGCCGCGGAACTCGTCGCGCATGAACAGCGGCGCAACCAACACGGAGCCCTCGACATCGTGAGGGAGCAGGAGCGGCTTGCCGATCGTGCTCTCGTGCGATTGCACGACGTAGGCATCGCGGTCCAACAACCGCTGGCGTTTCCAATCCTGCAGGATGTCGAGCGAGAATCGACGTCCGATCACGCCGGTCGCTTCGCCGTCGGCGGCTACCACGACGAAATCGTTCGGTCCGTCGTCGGACTCCTCGCACAGGCGGATCGCCGCGTCCTCGCCCGCCAGGGCTCGTGCGGCGTCGATCGCGGCTTCGTGGATCGCCTGTCGGTTCGTCGCCGTCACGAGCGCGACGCCGACCTCGCGCAGCGCGCGTTCGCGTCCCGCCGACTTCTCCTGCTGACGGACGAGGCCGGACATCCTGGCGATCACGAGAAGGAAGAGGATGATCGAGGCGACGATCACCACGAGCTGGTCGGTGCGTTGGGTGCCGGTCGAATACCGGCTCACGATGATCGCGTCGGTGAGAGGGGCGGTCAGCGACACCACCGCGAGGGCGGCGAGACGGGTCCGGGACAGGCGGCCCTTCGTGTCGGTGGAGCGTTGCGAGAACGAGCGCACCGCGGGGTGCAGCGCCGCGGCGCCGAACAGCAGGTAGAACGCGGCCCACCCTCCCTCCAGGTAGCCCGTCTGGTTGTCGTATCCGCCATGGAGGCCGAACCATCCGTACATTGCGTCGGTCACGAAGAGCGCGATGACGGCGGCGAGCAGGAAGTAGAACGCCTGGTTCTTCTTGCCTCTGCCGACGGCGAGCCTGATGGCCCCGGTCACGAGCATGAGGTCCATCAAGGGGTATCCCATGGACACGAGCTTCTGCACGGTCGTGAGGGTCGTGTCGTGCGTGTACGGCGCGATCAGGAAGACCCACGACAACACGCCGACGCCGATGCCGACGATCAGCGAGTCGATGGCTCCGTCGCGGTCACGACCGGGATTCCGATGGCGGATCAACAACAGGATGCCGAGGAACAAGCAAGGGTAGACCGACAGATACAAGACGTCGCCGATCGACGGGTACGGCAGCTCCGTTCCGAAGAGCCGGTCGTAGTTGTACGTGATGACGTCTCCGGCCACGAAGAAGACCTGGCCCAACGCGATCAGGACCCACGGCAGCTTGTACTCGACGCGGTTGAGCCGAAGGGCCACCAGGATCACGACCGGAGACGACAGCGCGATGAGGTTCAACAGCCCACCGACGCGCATGCCGGGCACGAACAAGAAGACCAGGGTCGCGATCACCCCGGTCAGTAGATACACGAGCCATGCCCGCGCCCTCATGGCATGTGTATCGTCCGGCGGAGTGGCCAGCCTTAGACCGAAGGTTCTGGCGGCGGCGTCGGCCGTATGGGGGAGGCCGAACGCCCCACGACCTCGAGTTCCGGCGTGTCGTCGGGATGAGCCCCCTCCACGGAGCGCATGCCGGGAAGGAACAGGAACGACAGCGTCACGATCGCCCCGAGAACGCCGGCACCGATCAGGGTGTGCCGCGCGCCGAACAGGTTGGCGGCCGGTCCGGTCAGCGCGAACGACAGCGGAAGCAATCCGATCGAGATGAACCAGTCCAGGCTCGACACCCGCCCGAGCAGGTGGCGCGGCACGAGGCGCTGCTTGGTCGTCACCCAGACGATGGTTCCAGCAGTCTCGAGCGCGTTGAACAGGAAGCATGCGAGCATCGCCTGCCACGGAACGTGCGCCAGGCCGTAGCCGGCGACCGCGAGGGTCGACAAGGTCCACGCGATGTACATGAACGTGATGAATCGGCGCGGGGTCCCGCGCCGTCCCATGAACAAGGCTGCGCCGATCGCGCCGACCCCGCCCATCGCGAGGATGAATCCCAGGCTCAACGGGTTGCCTCCCCACCGGTCCTTCACGAGGAGCGGCAGCAACACCTCTTGCGGCCCGATGAACAACAGATAGGCGAACGCGGCGGCCAGCAACGTCCCCCACAACCACACCCGCTCACGCACGAAGCGGAATCCCTCTCGAACCTCGGCGAACGCCGTCGTGTGGGCACCTTTCGGCGGCGCTGCGATCGGGTGCGGGCTCATGAGCAGCAGCGCCACGATCGATATCCCGAACGTGGCGGCGTCGACCAGGAAGGCGCCGCCGGTGCTCCAGGCGACCAGGAACCCACCGAGCGCGGGTCCGGCGAGCCGCCACGCCGCAGGCCGCACGAACTGGTCCAGCGCGTTGGCTTGGATCAGCAGGTCGGTGGCCACCAGGTCGGGCACGATCGCGTCGAACGCCGGGCCGAAGAACGCGGTCCCTCCGCCGTAGAAGGCGGCGAGCACCATGAGGTGCCACAGCTCGAGATGTCCGGTCAGCGAGAGCACCCCCATCGCGCCCACGGCCACTCCGCGGATGAGGTCGGCGGCGATCAGGACCCGTCGTCGATCGAAACGATCGCTCACCACGCCCCCGATCAAGAGGAACAAGACGTTGGGGATCGTCATGGCCAAGCCCACGAGTGAGAGCGCCGTCGGTGCGTCCGAGAGCTGGTAGACCTGCCAGGCCAAAGAGACGATGAAGATCCCGTCCCCGACGAGAGACACGGTCATGCCCGACCAGAGCAGCCGGAAGTCCCGGTGCTTGAGCGGTTCGAAGATGACGGGACGCCGTCGGCCCGACGGCCCCCCGCTCCCTCTCGGGTCGCGTTTCATCCCCATCGATTCGGTATCGGAGGCCGCGATGGGCTGCTTGACCCGCCACGGCCGCCCATGGCTACGTCAGATGGTCCCATCCGGTCGGTCGGACGATGGGGTGCCCGATGGGCCGAGCGCGATCAGCTCGCCGCGCAATAGTTGTCGGATGGCCGTCGTTCCTGAGAGCTCGGCGGTCCTCGGATGAGACGAGATCGCCTCTTCCAGATCCTCGGCTGCCACGGTGAGTGGGGCGCGGCGCCGGCGCACGTCCGCCGCGCGCACGGCCTCGACGGCGGCCGCGTACGCCTCGCTCGCCGCCTCCTGTTGTCCGTTCGCGAGCAACGAGAGGGCGAGGTCGAACAGCACCGAGATCCTTCCGGGAACGCGCTCCAGCGAGGCATGGAAGGACTGGATCGCCTCGTCCAGACGTCCCAGCCGGTAGAGGCTCCACCCCCGGAACTCCAAGCTTCGAGGCCGGTCGCCCAATGACTCCGAGACTTCCTCGGCCACGTCGCGGTAGAGGCGCTCGGCCACGACCTTGCGGCCGGCTCGATGATGCAGGTCCGCGAGCGCCGTTCGGGGCCATGACGCGGTGGCGTCAAGCGAGATCGCCGCTTCGTAGATCGCTCGGGCGTCGTCGAGATGCTGCTCGCCGAGGTTCTCGAGTGCCCACGCGTGGATCGTCTGTGCGAGCGCGTTGTTCGGCTCGAGCTCGATGGCGAGTACCGCGGTCTCGGCAGCCGTCGCATAGTCCGCGAGCTCGGTCAGCTCGCACGCGCGTCGGATCAGGTCGGACGCGCGACCTTCATCGGGCTCAGACACCATGCGCTCGCGTTCGGTTCGCCCTTCGGAGGCCGTACCGGTGGTCGGCGTTGGAATCGTACCCGGTCGCAGGTGGGGAGCAAGCAAAGGTCGGTTGCCTGGACCGGCAACGGCGTCTAGCCGATGTGGGAGACGTCCGGCGCCGCCCGGACGAGTGTTCCGTCCGGCGCAAGGTCTTCGAGCGACTCGTCCGACGCCGAGGCGAACGGGAGGTACACGTGGAACGAAGCACCGCCGCCCTCGCGCTCCTCGACCCACGCACGTCCACCGTGGAGTTCGGCGAAGCGCGTGACGAGCGAGAGCCCGATCCCGACGCCCGGGTTGTGCGTCACGACCTCGTTCCCCTGACGGAACGGCTCGAAGATCGAGCCCCGCAACTCCTCGGGGATCCCCGGGCCTGCATCCTCGACGACGATGAGCACCCCTTCCGCGTCGCCCGTCGCGCGCACCCATATCGGCGTGCCCGCCGGGGTGTAGCGGATGGCGTTCGCGACGAGGTTCTCGACGATCCGCTCGACCTGGGCGGCGTCGACGTTGGCGTGCACCGGGCCGACGGACGTGAGCTCGATGGGGTGCGTCTCGGTCGAGCTTTCCTCCAGCACGCTGGACAGGATCTGGATCACGTCGACGTCGTCGCGGTTGGGGGCAACGATCCCACGGCTCATCCGATCGAGATCGAGCAGGTTCGTCAGCAGGCGGTGGAGCTTCCTGGCGTTCGTCGCGATCCGGCCCACAAGGTCGTGCTCGTCCTCACGGGAGATCTGATCCTTGTCCAGGCTTCCCTCGAGGGTCAGGGCGCACCCCAGGATGCTCGTGAGGGGCGTCCGGAGGTCGTGCGAGACGGCCTGGAGGAAGGAGTTCTGCATCTCGTGCAGGGCACGCAATCTGGTGGCCGCTTCCTTCTCGGTGGCCAGCGCTTTCACGAGCTGAGCCTCCGCGTTCTTCTGCTCGGTCACGTCGTACATCACGCCCTGGAGGTAGAGGGGACGGCCGCCGTCGTCGGCGAGCGCCTCGGCCTCTTCGTGGATCCAGATGACCCGGCCGTTCTTGCCGATGATGCGGTACTCGCAATGCATGCGCGGTTCGCCGTTCAAGATGCGCAGCTCGGCATCGAGGGCCAGCTCTCGATCCTCGGGCAGGATCCGCTCGCGCCACAGGTCGGCTTGGCCGGTCCACTCGTCGGGCGTGAACCCCAGGATGGATTCGACCTTCGGGCTGATGTAGGTCCACGCCGCGTCCTTGCCGAACTCGGCGATGTAGACGACCGCGGGAAGACCCTCGACGAGGGATCGGTACTTGGCCTCTGCCTCTCGCATCTGTCGTTCGGTCCGTCGGTAGTCGCCGACGTCGACCATCAGTCCGTTGAGTCGGACCAGGACGAGGACGAACAGCAAGGCCGAGCATCCCGCGAGCACCGGGACGTCGACCTGCTCGCCGCGCAGCGCCTGGATCACCTCGACGGTGGGGGCGATCAAGGAGGCACCCGCGAGCACGGCCAGGCGTCTGCGCGGGTGTTGGAGGTCGCCCTCGGGCGTCGGCTCGTCCAGGTCGGCCATCGACGCGTGGAGGGCGGCCGCGCCCCACAACAGATAGAAGAGCCCCCATCCGAGCTCGAGCAGGCCGGTGGTGTTGTCGTACGTCCCATGCAGGAGGATCAGCGTGTAGATCGTGTCGGTTGTGAACAGCACGGCCACGGATCCCGCCATCAGGTAGAAGGCCGGTGGGCGCTTCCCGCGGTCGACCGCGAGCCGGACGGCCACGCCGAACAGGAGCAGGTCCATGATCGGATAGGCCATGGCGGTCAACTTCTGCACGAGCGTCAGAGATTGGTCGTGCGCGTACGGCGCAAGCAGGAACACCCAAGACAGCGTGCCGACGCCGACGGCGATGATCAGGGAGTCGATCAGGCTGGCGCGGTCGCGACCCGGGCTTCGGCGTCGAGCCAACAGCAGGACACCAGCGATCAGGAAGGGGTAGACGCTCAGGTAGAAGAGATCGCCGAGCGACGGGAACGGCGGCGTGTTTCCGAAGAATCGCTCGTAGTTGTACGTGATCACGTCGCCGGCCACGAAGAGCGCCTGGCCGACCGCGACCAGGTACCAGGGCAAACGCTGTCGGGGCTCGTGGACCCTCGCCGCGATCACCATCGCCACGGAGGCCGAGAGACCGATGACGTTGAACAGCGGGCCCACCCGGATCGGGTGCACGAACACGAAGGCCGTCAGAACGGCTCCGCCGATCGAGAGGTAGATGGCCCACACCCGAGATCTCATCGCTTCATCGGTATCGGGCGGGGTCATCGGCGACCTTAGTCGTCGGGGGGGTCGGAGCGTGCCTTGTCAGGTGCCCTGTGCAGCGGATCGGCTAAGCGGATGCGGCGACGGCCTGACGGAGCTGGAAACGCTCACGTAGTGACCCGAAGACGTCGATCAGGTGATCGACCTCTTCATCCGTGTTGGCGGCGGTGACCTGGACCCGGAAACCCACCTCGTCCTTCGGGACCAGTGGGTAGGCCGCCATCGTGGTGTAGATGCCCTCGTCGAACAGGTACCGACCGACCTGGTCGATCTCCGTGTGATCGGCGAGCGGCACCTCGATGATGGGGAAGCCGCTCTCGTTCGGCGTCACGATGCCGAGCCTTCCCAGCGCGTCGAGCACGCGGTGTGTTCGCTGCCAGATCGCGAAGCGAGCAACGTCGCCGCGCGTGCGGTTCACGTCGAGTCCGGCGATCGTCGTCGCGAGCGACGCGACGGGCGACGGGCCCGAGTAGAGGTAGGGAGGAGCCAGGACCTTGAGTGCGTCCTTGAGCCTGGTCGGAAGGGCGACGAACGCCAGCAGCGACGAATAGGCCTTGGAGAACCCCGCTACCAGCACGACGTTGTCGTACCCAACGTCGCAGTGGCGCAGCAGGCTGTTGCCCGAGGTTCCGTAGTCGCAGAGCTCGTTCGGCGAGCGTTCGCCGATCACGCCGAAGCCGTGTGCGTCGTCCACGTACAGCAGGGCCTCGTGCACGTTCGCCAGGTGGGCGAACGCCGCGATGTCCGGTGCGTTGCCGGTCATCGAGTTCACGCCGTCCATCGCGATCACGCGTGGTTGCTCAGGGTCGCTGGCGGCGAGCAGCTCTTCCAGATGCGCGACGTCGTTGTGCCGGAACCTGACCACCTGCGCGCCGTGACCCACCGCGACCATCGCGCCGTCGTAGATCGTCTTGTGCGCTCTGCCGTCGAGGAACACCGTGCCGCAGCCCACCAGGACGGGGATCACGGACATGTGGATGTGGGTGATCGTGGGAAGGAGCATGACGTCCTCGCACGCCAGCAGGTCGGCCATCTGCTCCTCGATCTCTTGGTAGAGGCGCGGACTGCCGAGGAGTCGGGACCAGCTGGGGTGGGTGCCCCACGCCGCCAGGTACTCAGGAACGGCGGCGATGATCTCCTCGTCGAGATCGAATCCCAGGTAGTTGCACGACGCCCAGTCCGTGAGCCAGCGATCGCCGATCCGGATCCGGCGCCCGATCTGCTCGTCGATGACCGCGTCGACCATCGGGTGTTCGTCCTTCAGGCGCGTCAGATCTGCGGTGGTGGCGATCCATCGGTCCAGCCATCCGTCGGCCTGGCGACGCCGGGGCTTTCCACCCGAGGGCGATCCCACGACCAGGTCGGACTCGCGCCTGTGGACGCGCGAATCGGCCCCGTTCGAGCGGGCTCCGGTTCCTGAGGGGGAGTCGGTCATGTACTAGTCCATCGACGCCTCGGATGTCCGACTTGACCTCGTGGAAGGCCGGAGGTGGGCTACGCGGCAGTGCCATCCGCGCCGGCGAACATCCTCATGAAGTGCGCCAGAGCCTGTGCACCGGCGAGCGGCATGGCGTTGTAGAGCGAGGCGCGGATCCCACCCACGCTGCGGTGACCTTTCAGCTCCCGCAGGCCGAGCGCGGCGGCCTCCTCGACGAAGCGGCGCTCCAGGTCCTCGGAGGGCAGTCGCCACGTGACGTTCATCAGAGAACGCGATCCAGGCTCGGCATGTCCGCGGTAGTACCCTTCGCTGTCGTCGATCGCGTCGTAGACGAGCGTTGCCTTCTTGCGGTTGCGCTCTAGCTGCCCCTCGAGGCCCCCGACCTCGTCCCCGAGCCAGCGGGTCACGAGCATGAGCACGTAGATCGCGAAGACGGGAGGGGTGTTGTACATCGAGCGATTCTCCACGTACGTGCGGTAGTCCATGACCGTCGGCAAGCCGTCGGGGATGCGGGCGAGCAGGTCGTCACGGATGATCGCGATGGTCACTCCGGCCGGACCCGCGTTCTTCTGGGCACCGGCGTACAGGAGCGCGTGGCTCGCGATGTCGACCGGCCGAGACAGGAAGTCGGACGACGCGTCCGAGATCAAGGGAACGGCCGGTGGAACGACCGGGGTCGCCGGGAACTCGACGCCGTGGATCGTCTCGTTGGACGTGATGTGCACGTACGCCGCATCCTCGTCGAGGACGGCGCGCAGTTCGTCGTCGCGTGGGATCCGGACGAAGCCCCCGTCCTTCCCCGACCAGACGACACGAACGGGACCTTCCTTCTCCGCTTCCTTCGACGCTTTCGTACCCCAGGACCCGGTCACCACGTATGCCGCCGGACGCTCGGCTCCCCGCAGCAGGTTCATCGGGACCATCGAGAACTGCATCGATGCCCCGCCCTGGCAGAACACGACGTGGTGTGAGTCCGGGATCGCGAGCAACGAACGAAGGTTGGCAGCGGCCTCATCGATGACGTTCTCGAACCATGGGCTCCGATGTGAGACCTCGAGCGGGGATGCTCCGATGCCGGGCAGCGAGACGAGATCGCGCTGAGCTTGTTCCAGGACGGGCACGGGGAGGGTGGCAGGTCCCGGGGCGAAGTTGAAGACGCGGTCGGTCATCGGGCCCCCAGGGTATCGTGACGGCCCGCGCGGAGGTCGGACCATGGCATACAAACGGATCCTGTTCGGTACGGATGGCTCGGCGTCGGCGCAGATCGCCGGCGCCGTTGCCGCCGCGCTCGCGAAGGCGGGTGGGGCGCAGCTGTTCGTGGGGTTCGCGTTCGAGCGGCCGACCGACGCGGAGCAGATCGTGGCGACGGCGGTTCAGCAGGCGGAAGCGGCAGGCGTTCGCCGCGTTTCGGGCGAGGCCCGGGCGGGAGTGCCGGCCGACGCGCTGATCGCGCTCGCCGACGGATACGACGTCGGGCTGGTTGTCGTCTCGGGAGGGCGGGGCAAGAAGTACGGGCTGGGACAGGTGGCGCACCGGCTGGCCGTCCGCTCGCCGCGTGACGTCCTGTTGGTGTCGGGTTCGTCCACAGCGGGATCCGACGAGCCGCTGTACCGGCGGGTCTTGATCGCCACGGACGGGTCCTCCACCGCCGATCGGGCGGCGCGGAAGGGATTCGAGCTGGCGGAGGTGTTGGAGGCGCCCGTCACGATCGTCTTCGTCGGACATCCGAAGACCGGGGAGCTCATCACCCAGGACACCATCGCGACGTACGCAGGGGAGGTGAAGACCGAGGTGCTCCTGCGCGAGGGCGACCCGGCGGCGCAGATCCTCGCCGCAGCCGACGATGTCGACGCCGGGCTCGTCGTCGTGGGTAACAAGGGCATGATCGGAGCCAAGGGGTTCCTCTTGGGGTCCGTGCCGCAGGAGGTCAGCGAGCGCGCGACCCGCGATGTCTTGATCGCCCGGACGGTGACACAGGTCGTCTCCGAGCTCGCTTCCGGAGAGGGTGGCATCGTGGAACGCGCGGGCGAGAAGCTCGCGGTCTACATGGGAGAGGATGGCGAGCCCCACGTGATGAGCGCCCGATGCACGCACATGGGTTGCACGGTGGCGTGGAACCCGGGGGAGAGAACGTTCGACTGCCCCTGCCACGGATCGCGTTTCGCCCCGACCGGTGAAGTCGTGAACGGACCGGCGGCGCGGCCGTTGCCCCCCGCGTGAACGATCCTGCCGACCCTCAGAACGGTTTGAACAACATCAGGTAGAGGATCGCCAGCAGTCCCACGACGCCGATCGCGGCGATCACGTGCGCCTCGCCCGACCGCAACAGCTGCTCGAGCTCCTCGTCGGAGACGCGTGGCACGCCGCTCGGTCGGATCTCGCAGGCGGCCGTGATGCGGCGGAAGTACGGCTTGGCGAGCCCCGACATCAGACCGATCGTGACCAACAGGATCACGATCGAGATCCAGAGCCACCACTGCGAGAAGAGGTGGAGCGCGAGCCCGGCACCCACCCCTCCGACCGTGAGGACCAGCAGACTGATGTACATGGGCCGCGTCGTCGTCCCGCTGAACGCGATCAGCTCCGCGATCCGCCGGCGGTCGTGTTCTCCGCGGATCCGGTACAGCACGAACATCGACGCCCCGTGTGCCCCGACGAACGCGAGCACGCCCGTCAGATGCAGGAGCAACCACCACTGCCAGGTCATGGCGTGGAACGATACCGGACGACGCGGTCGTTATCCGCGCTCGAGCGGCCGGGTGAGGCAGGTGGGTCCGCCGTCGCCTTTCCGAGAGATCTCGTCGCCGACGTAGGTTCGAACGTCGACCCCGGCCGCCTCCATCCGCCTCCGGGTCTCGGGGTTCCCGGCGAGCGCGAGCGCGATCCGGGGACCGAGCGCCAGCACGTTCGGTCCCATGGAAGCGAACTCGTCGTCCGGGACTTCGACCACGCGGATGCTTCGGTCACCGAGCATCTCCAGCAAACGAACGGGGACCATCGGGAGATACGCGACCACGAGATCGACGTCCAGAGGGGACACGAACGACATCAGGTGCAGGCACTCATCCCCTCCGCGGAAGTGCGGCAGGTCGAACTCGACCACGTCAACGGCCGCTCCCAGCAGCGCGCGAAGCTGCACGATCCCCTCGCCGTTCGTGCGGTACCCGCGTCCCGCGAGGAGCGTCGAGCGGTCCAGCCAGAACAGATCCCCTCCCTCCGCCGTTGCGGGAGCCTCCATCCGACCGGCGATGGCGATCCCGCCGGCCGTCAGGTCGCTCGCGGATGCGGCGGGTTCGGCGCGACGCCCTTCCTTGCCCGGGCGAAGCAGGATGGCACCGGCGTCGGTCATCAGCACGGGGTCGTACGCGTAGATCGCGTCGGGGTCATCGGGCACCTGCGCCGAGCCGAGCTCGACGGTCGCACCGGCGAGCTCGAGTTCGGCGCGGAATGCCGCGTGCTCCTCGCCGGCTCGGGATGGATCCGGCTCGGACCGCCAGCCGTAGGTCTTCCAGGCGCTCAGATCGGCGGCGACGGGGGCGCGCACGTACACGCGGCGCAGCGGCGAGATCTGGTCCTGGATCGACAACCTAGGGTTGGGGATCGCGTTCCACGAGCGGCGAGACGGGCAGGATCAGGATAGGAGCCGGCTCGCGATCGACGATGATCGCCTCGTCGTCGGCGATCGCGTGCGAACGGACGACACCGGGCCCCGGGAGCACGTCGGCCAAGCCGGCTCTCGGGCGGGGGTCGCGCTCGGGTCGCGGCCGGGACGTCATCGACGAAACGGTCGCGGGAACGGGCTCGGGTGTGGGCAGCCCGCACGCGCGTTCGACGGCGGGCCCGAGCTCTCTGAGAACCTGCGTCGGATCAACGGTCGCATCTCCGGTGATCGGTGAAACGTCCGACGGCCATACGAGAACGATCTTGGCGTCGGGGCACATCTCCCGTGTCAATACGACCGCGGTGGTTCCGATGACCTCGTCGAGGACCACGGCTTCCGGTCGATGCACGGCGAGCGCCTGCACCAGCTCGACCGCGGTCGAGGCGTCGGCGAGCACCATGAATCCCTCGCCCTCCAACACGAAGCGCAGCAGCCCCTTGCGCACCGGATGACCCTCGCCGACCACGACGCCGATCCGCGGACCCTCCGGAGTCACGTCTCGCTCCACGGTTGGAGCCTACTCCAGCAGCCGAGCACCATGTCTCAGACCGGTCGGTGGGTGATCACGAAGCGGCCGACGCCGCCGATCCGCACGGTGCCCTCGCCCCGGGCCGTCACCGTCCCCTGCAGGCGCAGCCGGATGTGTCCTTCGCCCACCGCGATGCGGATCGTGCCGTTGCCTCGAACGCGAACGTTCGCAGAGGAGACGTTGTTCACCACACCTTCCCCACTGACCTTGACGTCGCCCGAGGCCACGATGTGCGCGAGGCCGTCGATGCGCAGGCGGATGTCGCCGGATGCTCGCAACCGGATGTCGCCGTCGGCGCGGACGTGGACGATGCCGTGGTACGTCCCGGGTTGGTCGCTGATCACGGGCTGGTCTCCCGACCCGGGAAGCGTGTAGCCGCCGAGGCTGCCCGCGACGATCTGGGTCCGGACGGGGCCGAGGTTCGAAAGGATCGCCACCAGGGCGATCGCCACCAGGGCGACCACGGCCGCCAGGACGACCACGGCGAGCAGGCGTCGGTTGTCGCCGGTCGCGGCCGCGCCGGGCGCCGTGTAGGTCCATGTTGGCGAGGCGATGTCTGACGGGCGCATCAGCACGTGCGGCAATGGCTCGGACACCGTGGTGGCTGCGGCCGCGTCTTCGGAACCCGCAGCGACGTCCGTGTCCTCCTCCTCCACGTCCGCCGGCGGCACCGCCGTTCCCGCGAGGACCGGTGCCTCTCGTGGCATCTCCGAAGGCACTTCCTGCTCTCGCGCCTCCTCCACGGGAGGAGCCTCGGGGACCACGATGACTTCCGGCGGGGCGACCCGAGGCCTGGGTGGCGCCATCACCGGGCCGCGACCCACCACGCGGGCCACGGTGCTTCCCAGCGAGGTCATGACCTCTGAGGGCTCCAGGCGCGCTTCGACGCCCACCGCGGCCACGCCTCTGGGCCACACCAGGATCACCTTGGCCGAGGGCAGCACCTCTCTCATCATGCCGACCGCGCTGGCGTCGATGCCTTCGTCGAGCACGACGACGTCGGGGCGGTGGATCACGAGCCGCTGTGCCAGCTCCAGGGTGGACGTCGCTTCGGCGACCACGTCGTACCCCTCGTTCTCCAGCACGAAGCGGAGCAGACCCTTCCGTGACGCCTGCCCTTCACCCACCATGACGCGGATACGTTGTTCACTCATGTCCCTCGGCCAGCCTAGTGGGGAGGCCGCCGCCGGGCGACCGACGAAGGTCCCGACCCCTCAACCGAACGACGGAGGCCGTTAGACCCGTCTTGGCTGCGTCCGCACGGGATGAGCCGTTCCTCCCGACGGTCTTCGGGGTCTGTCACAATGGCGGCCCGAAGGCCATCGACCTCACCCGAGAGGCGACGTGTCGGACACGGTGGAGCGAACGAGCAGCGGTCAGACCTCGCACGCGGGCCAACGGCCCGCGGCCGCCGCATCCGGCTCCGAGCCCCGTCCGGCGCTCGGGCCGCTCCTCGCGCTGATCGAGGAGCGGATCCCCGTCGAGCGCCGGGAGACGGTCGCCGCGTTCGCGAAGACGTACCTGCGGCGTCTCGCCGACGACGAGCTCGCCGCCGCGCCGCCCGAGGAGCTCTATGGCCTCGTCTGCTCCACGTTCGACTTCGTCGATGGGCGGAGGTTGCAGCCCTGGGTCGTGCGGGTCTTCACCCCCGATGTCGCGACGGACGGATTCACGTCTCCCGGCACGGTCCTCGAGTCGAACGTCGACGACTCCCCGTTCCTGGTCGACTCCGTGACCGAGGAGCTCACCGCTCGGAACCTAGTCGTGCGGAGGATCTTGCACCCGGTCGTCGGCACGTCCAGAGACGAAGAGGGGCGGCTCGAGCGGATCTCCTCCGCACGAGATGCTTCGCACCGCGAGTCCGTCATGCACTTCGAGCTCGATCGGCGCTTGTCCGATGCGAAGCGCGCGGACCTGGAGGAACGCGTCAAGACGATCCTTCGCGACGTTCGGCTCGTCGTGCGCGACTTCGAACCGATGCAGGATCGCGCGCACCACATGCTCGAGATGGCGCGTCACGCCGCCGTGCGTTACTCGCCTCAGGAGGTTGGCGAGACGGTCGACTTCCTCGATTGGCTCCTGCAGCTGAACTTCGTCTTCTTGGGCTATCGCGAGTACGAGCTGGCCGACACGCCGGACGGCCGGGCGATCAGTGCCGTTTCCGGTAGCGGCCTGGGCATCCTCTCGGACGTGAGTCGTTCGACGTTCTCCGAAACGACGCTGCTCGATTCGCTCGATCCCGGGTTGCGACGAAGGATCGAGGACGGCGACCTGTTGGTCTTCTCGAAGACCAACGCCTACTCCACGGTGCACCGTCGCGCGCGCATGGACTACATCGGCGTGCGTCGCGTGAACGCCGAAGGCGAGATCGTCGGCGAAGCACGGATGATCGGTCTCTTCACCTCGAAGGCGTACATGGAGCCGGCCGCCAAGACTCCGCTCCTGCACCACAAGCTGGAGCAGGTGCTGACGGCGGAGGACCTGATCCCCGGTTCGCACGACTACAAGGCCGCGACGACGCTGTTCGAGTCGTTCCCGAAGGACGAGCTGTTCCAGGCATCGGCGGGCGAGCTCCGCCGTCTCATCGGCGGACTCCTCCAATTGGAACGGCACGGCGGTATCCGCGTGCTCGTCCGCCGGGACCTCTACGGCAGGAGCATCTCGATCGTCGTGGCGCTTCCGCGAGATCGCTTCAACGCGGACCTGCGCAAGAGCCTCCAGCAACTCTTCAAGGAGCGGTTCCACGGTTCCACGGTCGATTACCACCTGTCGCTCGGCGAGACGGAGAACGCGAGGATCTTCTTCACCGTGCACGTGGACCCGGGGATCCAGATCCCCGAGGTCCCCTACGAGGAGCTCGAGCAGGAGGTCGAACGGCTCGCGCGCACCTGGGACGACGACCTCAGGGATGCGCTGATCTCGCGCGTGGGCGCCGATCGCGGCTCGGCGCTCGCCGACCGCTACGCGCCCAGGTTCCCCGAGTACTACAAGTCCAACCGCGACTGGGACCTGATCGTCGACGACGTCCTCAAGCTCGACGAGATGGAGCAGAACGACGAGGGGTTCGTGGTCGGTCTGGGGAACGAGGCCACCGGAGAGCGCCTCACGCGCGTCAAGCTGTACAAGACCGGCGGCAAGGTCGATCTCTCGGCCTTCATGCCGATCCTCGAGGCGCTCGGTCTCCGCGTCGTCGAGGAGGTGCCGACCGGGTTGCTCGGTGAAGGCAAGGTCTACATCCACGACTTCGGGGTCCTGGACTCGCGAGGCGCGGTGCTCGATCTGGAGCACAGCTCCCATCGGATGGAGGAGACCATCGTCGCCGTGTGGCGCGGCCAGGCCGAGTCCGACTCACTGAACCGCCTGGTCGTGACCGGTGGACTCGCCTGGGAGCAGGTGGGCGTCCTGCGGGCGTACCGGAAGTACCGCCAGCGCATCTCCACTCGGTTCACGGAGGAATACCGCAACGACGCGCTCGCCGAGAACCCGGTGATCGCATCCAAGCTCGTCCACTATTTCGAGACCCGCTTCGATCCCGACCGCGCGTCGACCGAGGACGAGATGGAAGCGATCCGCAAGGACATCCTGCAGGACCTGCGCCAGGTCTCTTCGCTCGACCAGGATCAGATCATCCGTCACATGCTCGGGACGATCCAGGCCAGCGTGCGGACGAATGCGTACCGGCCCGTCCGGGAGTCGTTGTCGTTCAAGTTGCGCTCCGGGGCCGTGCCGGAGATGCCGAAGCCGTTCCCGCTCTTCGAGGTGTTCGTGTACTCGGCCGAGATGGAAGCGATCCACCTCCGGGGCGGCATGGTCGCGCGTGGGGGCATCCGCTGGTCGGATCGCAGGGAGGATTACCGGACCGAGGTCCTCGGCCTGATGAAGGCGCAGATGGTCAAGAACGCCATCATCGTTCCCGACGGCTCGAAGGGCGGCTTCATCCTGAAGCGGAACCCGCAGACGCCCGACATGCTGAAGGCGGAGGTCATCAAGCAGTACGTGACGTTCATGCGGGGGTTGCTGGACATCACCGACAACCTCGATCAGGGGAAGGTTGTGCATCCCGAACGGGTACGGGTGCTCGACGGAGACGACACCTACCTGGTCGTGGCCGCCGACAAAGGAACGGCGACGTTCTCCGACACGGCCAACGGTGTTGCCGCCGAGCACGGCTACTGGCTCGGTGATGCGTTCGCGTCGGGAGGCAGCGCCGGCTTCGACCACAAGGCGCTCGCCATCACCGCGCGGGGCGCGTGGGAGTCGGTGAAACGGCACTTCCGCGAGTTGGGGATCGACATCATGTCGACCCCGTTCACCGTGGTAGGGGTCGGCGACATGTCGGGCGACGTGTTCGGCAACGGGATGCTCCTGTCGCCGTTCATCAAGCTCGTGGCGGCGTTCGACCACCGGCACGTGTTCGTCGATCCCGATCCGGACCCGACGATCAGCTTCGAGGAGCGCCGTCGGCTGTTCGACGTGCCGGGCTCTTCCTGGAACGACTACGACCGATCGAAGATGTCGCCCGCGGGCGACATCTTCGATCGCAAGGCGAAGAGCGTGACGCCCTCGCGTGAGGTGCGCGCCGCGATCGGCATCCCCGACGACGCACCTGAGGAGATGACGCCGAACGTCCTGATCAAGGCCATCCTGAAGGCGCCCGTGGACCTGCTGTGGAACGGCGGCATCGGCACCTACGTGAAGTCGACGAAGGAGTCGAACGGAGACGTGGGCGACCGGGCCAACGACTCGGTGCGGATCAACGGTAACGACGTGCGGGCCCGGGTCGTCGGCGAAGGTGGCAACCTCGGGTTCACGCAGCTCGGCAGGATCGAGTACGCCCTCGGGGGCGGCCGGATCAACACGGACTTCATCGACAACTCCGCCGGCGTCGACACGTCCGACCACGAGGTGAACTGGAAGATCCTGTTGGGGCTCGCCGTGTCGCGGGGAGAGCTCACGTTGGAGGAGCGGAACGAACTGCTCCAATCGTGCGCGCCCGACGTGGTCGACCACGTCCTGTACGACAACTATCTCCAGGCGCAGATCCTGTCGCAGGAGCTCGACTTCTCGGTCGAGCGCAACGACGCGTACGAGGACCTGATGCAGCAACTCGTCGCCGACGGCGAGCTTGAGCGCGAGGTCGAGTTCCTGCCCAACTCGGAGGAGATGCTGGAGCGGCGCGCGAACGGCCAAGGCATGGTGCGTCCCGAGCTCGCGGTGTTGCTCGCGTACGCGAAGCGTTCGATCGCCGCCGAGCTCATCGAGTCCGACTTACCGGATTCCGAATACCTGGAACAGAACGATCTGCGCCGCTATCTCCCGCCCGCGATCGTCGATCGATTCGGCCATCTGATCCCCGAGCACCCGCTGAAGCGTGAGCTGATCGCCACGATCGTGGCGAACGACGTCGTGAATTCGGCAGGGATCACGTTCGTCTCCCGGATGGTGACGGAGACCGGTTCGCATCCGGCAGACGTGGTGCGTGCGTATCGGATCGCGCGCGACGTCACCGGCGCGGTCGAGCGGTGGGAGGCGATCGAGGCGCTCGACGGCGTGATCGACCCACATGTGCAGGGGGACCTGATGCGAGGTGTGGACTACCTGGAGGAGACCGCGTCGCGTTGGTACCTGGTGCAGTCGCACGGCGAGCGACTGTCGGAGGCGATCGACGATCAGCGTGCGTCGTTCGCCGAGCTCTCCTCCCTGATCTGGCAGATCGGCCCGGAGCCGTGGCGCGAGGAGCACGAGCTCGACGTTCGGCGTCTGGTTGCGGAGGGTGTGCCGCAGGAGATCGCGCGACGGCACGCGTTCCAGGGCGAGTTGGTCCACGGTCCCGACATCATCGCCGTCGCCCACGCGGCGGGCTGGGAGGTGATGCAGGTGGCCCGCGCCTTCTTCATGGTGGGAGAGCGGGTCGGTCTCGACTGGCTCGAGCACCGCTTGGAGTCGCTGCCCGTCGGCACGCACTGGCAGCGATGGGCGGCCCAGTCGATGGAGGACGATCTGTTCCTGGTTCGTCGTCAGCTGGTCGAGAAGATGATCGCGGAAGCGCCAGAGATGGCGGTTGACGAGGCGGTTGAGGCGTTCTTCGTCCGGCGCGCCGAGGCCGAGGAACGCTTGCAGAGGTTCATCAAGAACCTGTCGGTCGAGGGCGTCACCGACCTGGCCCAGTTCACCGTCGCGCTGAGACAGGTGCGCACGCTGCTCGGATAGGCCCGACGGCCGGTTCGCGTCGTCAGTCGAAGGCCTGGAACGTCACCCAGTAGTAGCCGTCGACGTGCGCAACGCCGAGACCCACGTGGTGGAACCGCGGGTCGAGCATGATCCGGCGGGTTTCCGCTCGGCCGAGCCACGCGTCTCGGATCCCCTGAAGGCCGCGACCCTTGCCCAGGTCCTCGCCGAACACCGATCCTCCGACCCCGCGCACCAGGTCGGCGAGGTTCGGCGTGTGCGAGATCGTCCCGGCACTCCCCATGCGTTTGGAGTGCCGCAGGGCCTCCTTGCTGAGGCGAGCGTTGATGCGTAGCTCCGGGAGCCCTCGCACCTCACGCGACCGGTTCACCAGGTTCAGCATCCGTCGCGCGAGCTCGTCCGCGGTCGGTCGTGGCGTCGATCGTGCGCTCGCGTGCACGGACGGGGCGACGAACGCCGCGCCGATCAGCGTGAGCAACACCATGCTCGCGGCCACGCGCGAGCGCGTTCGGGGGGAGGTCATCTCACGCGGAGCCTACTGCGCGGGGAGCTTCGGGGTCCAGCAGCTAGCCGTAGAGCTGCAGGGTGACCCAGAGCCACCCTTTCGCTCGAACGACGCCGATCCCGGCAGAGCTGAACGCGGGGTTCAGCAGGTTCGTCCGGTGATGCATGCTCTGCATCCACAGTTGCTCGACCCGGAGGAGCGTCTCCGCGTACGCGACGTTCTCGCCCCATGTCCTGGCGTCGTACGGCCGCACGAGGTCAACGAGGTTCGACGTGTGGAACAACACGTAGCGACGTCCCATCTCGATGCTGTGGCGCAATGCCTCCCGCGAGAGACGCAGGTTCATGTGAACCGTGTGAAGGCCGTGCGCGTTTCGCGTCTGGTTCACCAAGCGCAGCATCTCGTTCTGGAAGCGCTGGGCTCGACCACCGGCGTGCGCGGCCTGGGCGGGAATGGTGAGTATGACCGCCATCACGAGGGGACCTGCGATCACGCGCACCAACCGTCGAAGGTTGGTCATGCTCTAAGAGCCTAACGACCGGAGACCTTGGACGCAAACACACCGGTCAGCACGTTGGAACATTCGGTACGGAACATGCGGTCAGGCTTTGTCGCGCAGCTTCTTCGGCGTGATCGATCGACCGACGAAGTGGATCGAGACGCCGAGCAGGACGGCGAACAGCGTAGTGATGAGCACGAACCCGATAACGATCGTGACGGGGTTCTCGCCCGCTCCCGGCCCGATCGCGCGCACGATCGCGTAGATCGTCAGGAACACGTACAGCACCACGACGAAGACGAACGACATCGTCGTGAAGAACGCGACGATGATGCCCCCGATCGCAAGGCCGATCCCTTTGGATCCGCCTCCACGTTCGTCCCGATCCTGGCTGCGTTCGCCTCCCGGCATGGGCCGAGTCTAGCCGTGCCGATGACCCTTCAGGGACGGCCGCCTCCGACCGATGGAGTTCCAGGAAGATCTCAGGCTACCGGAGCGCACGATGCAGACCGAAGAACGTGCAGTCTGTCCCTCCTGCGGTGGGGACAACCCGAAGGCGGCTGCCTTCTGTTGGCGCTGCTACGCGAACATGACGCCGACGCAGACGCCGGCGGGCCCGGGCTACGTCGGCGGACAAGGTGCCGCCCGGTCCTTCGGCCATCCGGGCGCGCCGTTGCCGATCCAGCCGTCGATGCCCGCTCCGCCGCCGTCGAGGAGCGGGGCGTCGACGATCGCTCGGGTCGCGGTCACCGCGGTCGCGTCGCTCATCGCGGTGTTCGGTGTTCGATCCGTGCTGCATCACGGGCCGTCGCTCCCGGACATGGTGGCCGGCACTCCACGCATCACGACGCAGGAGATCAAGGACTTCGAGAAGGAGATGGTCGAGAACGGCAAACGTTCGGACCTGGACGTCGCGGCGGGCGCCTACGGCACCGGCGCGGTACCGACGTTCGTCGTGCTGTTGGTCGAGGGGCGAACGAACGAGGCCACCGACGACATCTTCAGCGAGTTCGTCGGCGGCATGACGTCGGGCGGTGCCACGGTTGAGGCCAGCGCGACCCAGAGCGGCCAGCACGAGGGCGTGGAGTATCGGTGCGTTCCCGTGGTGGCTCCCCAGATCCAGGCCGCCGCGTGCATGTGGCGCGACGACGGCACGGTGGGGATCGTCTTCCGGCTCGATGCAAGCATCGACGAGACCAAGGACCTGCTCTTCCGGACGTACGACGAGATCGCCTGAACAGACCCTTCATCGTCACGGTCGGGTGTGGCTCCGACGCGCGTGGGACACTGAGCGGGTGATGGCGAGCGCATCGGAAAGCGGCCGGTGTCCGACATGTGGTGAGGGAACGTTGGTCGATGTCTCGTTCGATCTCCACCCGGCAGACCCCGATGCCGACGGCACGCAGGAAGCCGAGAGCCGCCAGATCGAGACGTACTCGTGCGGTCACACGGTCATCGGGCCACGGTTGTCCAGCGCCGACCAGGAGGCCATGACCGTCGAGCGCCGTACCTCGGACGAGACGACGATGCCGGCCG
>JBBQVZ010000003.1:0-53467 GCA_038211015.1 Actinomycetota bacterium
GTTCGCGGCGAAAGACATCCCGCTCACGCTCCTGTCGCGTGTCTACCTGGCGAACCGCGGCGTGTGGGACGCCATCGTCGGCGCCGGCCCCACGTGCCCGGTGCCGGCAACGGACGAGGACGTCGACCGATACGTGGGGGCTTTCGGCTCGCTCGTCGTGGAGCTGACGGCGTAGGCCGGCATCGCGGAGACGGAGTAGCCTTCGCGGAACACGAAGGAGGTTGGCATGGATATCCGACGCAGGATGCTGTCCGTCGCCCTGATCGCGATCGGGCTCTCCATGGTCGCCGCACCCGCGTTCGCGGGACCTTTCGGGGACGCGAACCCGCTCGGGGAGCACGCGTTCGTCGTCCTGACCGGGCATCTCGACCTGCCACCAGGGGAGGTCGCGAGCGACGCGATCATCTTCGACGGGGACGCGACGATCGCCGGCGACGTCACGAACAACGTGGTCGCGTTCAACGGCGATGTGCTCGTCACCGGACACGTCAACGAGAACGTCGTCGCGACCAACGGACGGGTGACGCTCGGCCCCGGCGCGCGGGTGGGCGGCGACGTCGTCTCCTCCGATACCGCCGTCATCGCACCGACCGCGACGGTGGGCGGCCGCGTCCGACCGGGACGTTCCCTCGACATCAACGTCGAACGTTTCACCGTGGTCAGCCGCATCTTGGTCTGGCTCGCCACATCGATCTCGGCGTTCCTGCTGGGACTGTTGCTCGTCCTGTTCGTGCCCAGGGCCATGGAGGCCACCGCCCGGACGGGGATCGACCGGCTCGGAGCGTCGATCGGGTTCGGGTTCCTGGTGCTGATCGGCGTGCCGATCGTCGCGGTCATCGCGATCGCGATCCTGGTGGGCATCCCCCTGGGGGTCGGCGTGCTCCTGGCGCTCGGCTTCCTCTACTGGCTCGGCTACACGGCCGGCGCCTATGCATTGGGGCGACGGTTGATCTCGGCGCCGACCCATCGGATGCTGGCGTTCCTCGCGGGCTGGGGGATCCTGCGCCTCCTGGCGTTGATCCCGATCGCCGGCGGCCTGATCTGGCTGGCCGCGACGGTCTGGGGACTCGGGGCGCTCGTGCTCGCGGCCCGGATGGCAGGCCGCCAGACTCCCGACGCCGTGGGAGCGGGTGTGCCTGCCGTCGGGATCCCGCCGGTGCCTCCGCCTCCCCCGGTCATCTCGGGATGACGCAGACGGTCACGCCCCACACGATCCCGGTCCTTCGGTTCGAAGGCTCGTACCGCGACGTCGGCCGGCAGATCGGCGACGCGTGCGCCGACGTGTTGCGGCGCTCGGTGGCGTTCGACGATGAGCTCCCGGCGGGGCGATCGCGCGCGGACCAACTCGCGCTCGCGTCGAAGTACCGCGAGCTCACCACCGACGCGATGCCGTGGCTGCTCGAAGAGCTGGACGGCGCGGCGGAGGGCGCGGAGGTCGACCCGCTCGCGCTGTTCGCCTGCACGGTCGAGGAGATCTGGTACGAGCCGCGGACGCCGGGCGGCGGCGCGGCGATCGAGGGCCGCTGCAGCGACCTGGTGGCTGCGCCGCCGGCGACCGCAGACGGCCACGTGCTGGTCGCGCACAACAACGATCTCTGGTCCGGCTACCGCGACCAGCTCGTCGCGATCGAACGGCGCATCCCCGGCGACCCGACGGTGCTGACGATCGGCAACGGCATCTGGATCAGCGTGGGATGGAACTCGGCCGGCCTCTCGCTCACCGGCAACGAGCTGTCCCCGAACGACGAGCGGATCGGCATCCCGCGCGAGCTACAGGTGCGCGCGATGCTGCGCGACACCTCGCTCGACGCCATGGTGGGCACGGCGCTGCGCCACGACCGCGCGTCCTCATACAACAACGTGCTCGCATCGTCCGACGGCAGCGTCGTGAACGTCGAGGGCTCGGCCACGTCGGTCGAGATGACGGAGCCCGACGAGCACGGCCACCTGGTCCACACGAATCACTACGTCTGCGACGCGATGCTCCCCTACGAGGGCGACACCGTTTACGCGCGGCGGTCGGCCGTCCGTTACGGCCGTGCCGAGGAGCTGCTCGCCTCACAACCCAACGGCACCGTGACCCAGGAACGATTGCGCGAGATCCTCTCCGACCACGAACATGCGCCCGACTCGTTGTGCCGGCACGCCGAGGGGGAAGCGGGCGGTTCCGTCACCTGCTTCTGGTGCGTCGTCGACGTGACCGACATGCGGATCACGTTCGGGCGCGGGAACCCGTGCGACTCGGTCGCCCAGGAGTTCGTGTTCGCGGACTGAACCCGCGCCTCAGCCCGACATCACGACACGTCGAGCGAGACGCGGATGCGCGCGATCACGTCGGCCTTGCCGCTCTCCTCCGCCATCGAGAGCACGGTCGCGCCGTCGTCGTTCGTGGCGCCGGGGTCGGCGCCATGCGTGAGGAGCAGCTCGACCATCTCGAGATCGCCGTTGTGTGCCGCGGAATGCAGCGGAGTCCACCCGCTCCCCTGTCGGGCGTTCGGATCCGCGCCGCGGTCCAGCAGCAGTCGCGCGACGTCGGCGTGACGACCCGCCGCCGCGGAGTTCAGCGGCGTCCCCGTCATCCAACCGCGCCCGGGCGCGTCGACGTCGGCTCCCCGGTCCAGGAGGACCCGCGCCGGCTCCACGCCGCCGAAGAACGCCGGGAAATGCAGCGCGGTGAACCCGTCGGCTGAGTACGCGGTGGCCGAAACCGGATCGGTCTCGAGCAGCTCGCGCAACCGATCCACCTCGCCGAACGAGGCCGCCTCGAACACGTCGATCGTCGGACCCGCGAACATCACCGCGTCTAGGAGCTGTGGGTCCAAGCGATAGCGCGCACGCATCAGCGCGGACACGCCCTGGCCGTCTCTCGCCGCCGCCACCGAGGGGTCGGCCGACACCATCGAACGCACCAGCTCCGCGTCGCCCGCTTCGATCGCCGCGAAGAATCGCTCGTTGCTTCCCATCGGTCACCCTCCGTGCTAGTTTTATATGTATAGGCTAGCTAAATACCGATGACCACGTCAAGGCCGACTTCCCCGACGCGAGATGTGGATGCGGTGGCCGATCGCCTGCACTCGGCCGCCATCCACCTGTTGCGACGCCTGCGCGTGGAGGACGAGGCGCTCGGGATCTCCGCTCCCCGCCTCTCGGCGCTGTCGGTGCTGGTCTTCGCCGGGCCTCGGCGGGTGGGCGAGCTCGCCGAGGCCGAGCAGGTCGAGCCGCCGACCATGACACGTCTCGTCGACGGGATGGAACGAGACGGATACGTCGCGCGGCGACCCGATCCGCAGGATGGTCGCGCGGTGATCGTCCGCGCCACCGCGAAAGGCGTGCGCGCGCTGAGGAAAGGCCGCTCGCAGCGGGTGGATGCGCTGGCGGCGGGACTGCGGTCGCTCTCCCCCGACGAGCTGGCCGAGCTCGCGCGCGGGGTCGACGTGCTCGAGCGCGTGGTCGGTCGGAGCTAGCAGCGGGTCAGGGCGAGAAGTCGGGCGGGACTAGCCTCCCGTCATCGCCCACGCCTGGAGCAGCTCGCGCTCGCGCTCGGGCGTGAGGCCGGCCTTCAGCGCACCGCGCCCGCGGTCCCAGGCGAGCGTGTCGGCGATCGTGTCGGCGAGGGGGCGATGACGCAGCCCCGCAGCGATCGCCTTGCTCGCATCGAAGCTGTGCAGGCCCGGGTAGTCGATGTCCCATAGCGGCAGTTCGCCGTCTTCCTCCTTCACCCGTGTCTGCAGGAAAGATGCGTCCACCCACGTGAGCTCGGCGCCGGCCCGGCCGGCCTCCACCAACGCGGGCAGCGCCAGACCCCAGGTGAGCGGCTCCTGCGGGCCGACGACACCGAACACGTCGGCCGTCCCGGCCTCCAGACGATCGAGCGTGAACGTGCCGAGGTCACGGACGTCGACGACCTGCAGCGGCTGGTCCGGCGGGCCGGGAGCGAGCATCCGACCGCCCACCGATGCGCGGCGGACCCAGTACGTGAACCGATCCGTCGGATCGTGCGGACCCACGATGTATCCGGGCCGAACCACCAGGCACCGCCCCGGGAACGCGCCCTGCGCCTCGAGCTCGCACGCCATCTTCAGGGCGCCGTACGACTCGGCCGTGATCTCCTCGGTGTCGGGGAACGGCGGCTGGTGCGTCGGACTTTCCTCGGTGCCACCGACGGGAGCGTCGTCCGGATATACAGAGAGCGTCGAGACGAAGACGTAGAGCCCGACCGCCTCCGCCAGCAGCAGCGCGGAGTCCCGCACCACGCGTGGACGGTAGCCGCACGTGTCGATGGCCGCATCCCAGGTCCGCCCTCGGAGCGGGTCCAGGCCGCCGTCGCGATCGCCGTGGACGTGCTCGACCTTGGGGAACCCGTCCGGTTCCGCGGGACCGCGGTGGAACATCGTCACGTCATGACCCCGCGCGACGGCGTCCTCGACCATGGCGCGGCCGACGAAATGTGTCCCTCCGATCACCAACAGCTGCACGTCGCGTCCCCCTAGTCGATCGACCCGGCGACGACGTCGCCCGCTTTCAGGACCATGAGCGGCGACAGCACGTGCTCGATCGCCTCGGCCGGGTTGCCCTCGAACAGCACCAGGTCGGCCTCCTTGCCCTCCTCGATCGTGCCGACGAGCGGGAGCCGCATCAACTCGGCGCCGTTCGCGGTGGCCGCCTGCATCACCTTCAGAGGCGTCATCCCCCAATCGACCATCCACACCAGCTCCCGAGGCGCGCTGCCGTGCGGGTTGAACGGCGTGCCGGCGTCGGTTCCACAGACCTGCCGGACGCCCTCCCGGACGGCGCGGCGGAACCCGTCGCGCGCTTCCGCCTCGAGGGCTTCCGCCTTCTTCACGGCGTATGCCGGCACCTCGTCGGCGTTGCCCGCGATCCCACGGAGCGCGCAGATCGTCGACGACCGGAACGTGCCACGCGCCTTCATCTCCCGGGCGATCTCCGAGGTCGTCTGGCAGCAGTGCTCCACCGAATCCACGCCGGCGAGGACCGCGTTCAAGATGCCTTCCGCGCCGATCGCGTGCGCTGCCACCCCGCGTCCCCATTTGTGCGCCTCGTCGACGGCCGCCGCCAGCTCGTCGGGGGTGAACGCGGTGAACGTCGCGTCGATCCCGGGGGTCAGGACGCCGCCGGTGGCCATGACCTTGATCGCGCGGGCTCCACCCTTGATCTCCTCCCGAACCGCTCGTCGGACCTCCTCGGGCGAGTCGACCTCGCGGGCCAACCCCAGGTTGTGCCCGTGCCCCCCGGTGATCGTGAGCGCCCGTCCGGCGGCCAGCACGCGCGGGCCGGGTGTCAGCCCCTCATCGATCGCGACACCGACGTCGCAGACGACGTTGTCCAGCCCGCCCAGGTCGCGCACGGTGGTCACGCCCGCCCGCAGATGCCTCTCCGCGTTGCGCGCCGCCTTGATCGCGGCTCGCGCGGGCGTCAGTCCCTTGGATTCGCCCTCGAAATCCGCCAGCCCGTCGAAGATGAGGTGGACGTGGCAATCGATCAGGCCGGGAGTCAGCGTCCGACCGGCGCCCTCGACCTCGGAGGCAGCGCGCGCAACGCGCGGAGCTCTGGCGTGCCCGCCGATCCATTGGATGGTCCCACCGGCGACGTGCACGCCTTGTTTGGTCTTGACGCTCCGTCCATCGAAGACGGTGACGTTCGAGAAGTAGTGCGACATCACCGCACCCACTCGGGCACGAGCTCCGAGCCGTCGTCGCGGATCAGCCTGGTCCCGGGAAGCATGGCCACGATGAGCGACGCGCCCTCGGACCCGGCCTCGAGGAAATGCCGGACCCCGATAGGCACGACGACCGAGTCGCCCACGGCGACTTCCGTGGTGTCTGCCCACAGATGGAAGATCCCCTCGCCGGCCACCACCGTGAAGACGTCGAAGTGGTCGTGCGTGTGCGGGGGAAGGCCGCCGCCCGGTGGCACATCGGCGCGGTAGAGGGCGACCTCCTCGGCGCCTCGGGCCGGCGCCGCGTAACTCGTGATTGCGTTCCCACCCAGCTCGAAGATCGGATGGTCGGCGGATCGTTCGATGGGCATCTGGCGGGCCTCCGGTCGTGGTCGGCGTCCGGCATCATCCCACCACCGGCCCCGAGAGGTTGCGCTTCGTTGCGTCCCGAACGCACCCGGGTGACCCTCGGTTGCACCGGGTACGATGCCCCCGGTTCGGGCGGGCCGTCGGGGTCCGGCAGCGTCCCCCAAGGAGGAGCCGGGTGTCGTTCGACGTGGCGAAGATGGCGGTCGAGGCCGCCGTGAAAGCCGGTGCCGATTACGCCGACGCGCGCACCGGGACGGACGAGACCGAGTCCCTCACCGTGCGCAACCAGGAGATGGAGGGGATCGACCGCACCACCTCGTCGGGCGTGGGCGTGCGGGTCCTCGCCGGTGGGCGCTGGGGGTTCGCGGCGACATCACGCCAGGACGAGGAAGACGTTGTCCGGACGGCGACGCTCGCGGTCGAGATCGCCAAAGCCGCCTCTCGCCGCCCCGGCGCCCCGGTCCAGCTCTCCCCCGTCGAGCCGGTGGTTGCGTCCTGGCGCGGCTCCATGGAGGAGGACCCGTTCACGATCCCGCTGGAGGAGAAGGTCGCCCTGCTGATGGAGGGCACCCGCCGGATGCAGACCGTACCCGGCGTGTCGTTCGCGGAGGGCGGCCTCGACCTGTTCCGTCGCTCGACCTGGTTCGCCTCGTCCGACGGTGCCGCGATCGACCAAGTGGTCGTGCACTCGGGCGGTGGGCTGGAGGCGACGGCCATCGCCGACGGCGACGTGCAACGACGCTCGTACCCCAACTCGTTCCGGGGCCACGTCAAGGCGGCGGGATGGGAGCACGTGCGCACCCTCGGGTTGATCGAGGAAGCGGAGCGCACCGGCCGCGAGGCCGTCGAGCTGCTGGCGGCGCCCGAGTGCCCCAGCGAGGTCACGACCCTGATCCTCGACAGCGGTCAGGTCGAGCTGCAGGTCCACGAGTCGATCGGCCATCCGATCGAGCTCGACCGCGTCCTCGGCATGGAAGAGGCGTACGCCGGCTCGTCGTTCCTCACCACCGAGGACCGCGGGAAGCTGAAGTACGGCAGCCCACTCGTCTCGGTCACTGCCGACGCGACGCTCACCGGCGGGCTCGGCTCGTTCGGGTTCGACGACGAAGGCGTTCCCGCCCAGCGTGTCCCGATCCTGGTGGACGGCATCTTCCAGAACTTCCTGACCAGTCGCGAAACGGCGCCGGTCGTCGGTCAGACGTCGAACGGCACCAGCCGCGCGGACGGCTGGTCCCACCTGCCGCTCATCCGGATGACGAATATCTCGCTCGAGCCGCGTGAGGGCTCGCTCGCCGAGATCATCGGCGACACCAAGGACGGCATCTTCATGGCGACGAACCAGTCGTGGTCGATCGACGACAAGCGCATCAACTTCCAGTTCGGGTGCGAGATCGCCTGGCGCGTCAAGAACGGCAAGGTGACGCAGCTCTACAAGAACCCCAACTACACGGGGATCACACCGGAGTTCTGGGGCTCGTGCGACGCGGTCGGCGGCCGCGAGGAGTGGACCGTGTGGGGCACGCCGAACTGCGGCAAGGGCCAGCCCGGACAGGTCGGTCGCGTGGGGCACGGCACATCGCCCGCGCGCTTCCGCGGCGTCCAGGTGGGGGTGCGTTGATGCCGGGCCTCATCGGCGAGGACCGGTTCCGCGCCGTGGCGGCGGCCGCGCTCGAGCTCAAGGGTGTCGACGGCGTCGAGGTCCTCTACACGCACGAGTGGGGCGGGCTGACCCGGTTCGCCAACTCCGTGATCCATCAGTCGACGTTCCGTGAGGACACCGGGCTCCGGGTTCGGGTCGTCAGTCGCAACCGTGCCGGCGTGGCGTCCTCCAACGACTTCAGCGAGCGCGGGGCCCGAGAGGCGGCGGCAAGCGCGATGGAGATGGCCCAGGTCGCACCCCCGGATCCACTCTTCCCCGGACTCGCCCCGAAGGCCGCTGTCATTGACGTCGACCGCTTCTTCGAGGGCACCGCCGAGTCGACGCCGGCTGCCCGCGCAGAGGCCGTCCATCGGCTGATCGACACCTGCCCCTCGGGATTCGTCGCCGCTGGCGCGTTCGAGACGGCGGCGGCCGAGCTCGGCATCGCGAACTCCGAGGGGCAGGTGTGCTGGTCGCCGGGGACCTTGGCGTCGCTCACCACGGTGATGACCGGCGGCGAGCACGGCAGCGGGTTCGCCGAGGCGTTCTCGGGTTCCGTCGAGCACATCGATCCCGAGGCGCTCGGGGGGCGCGCCGCCGACAAGGCGGTCCGCAGTCAGCGGCCGGTCGTGCTCGATCCGGGGACCTACCCGGTCGTGCTGGAACCGGCCGCCGTCGCCACGCTTGCGGGGTTCCTCGCCTACGTCGGCTTCGGTGGGCGCGGATACATCGAGGACAGGTCGTGCTTCAGCGGGAAGGCCGGACAGCAGGTGGCCGCGCCCTCGATCTCGATCTGGGACGACGGGACCGACGCGAACACGCTCGGGGCGGCCTTCGACTTCGAGGGTGTTCCGCGCCATCGCGTCGATCTGATCAAGGACGGCGTGTTCCAGGATGCGGTGTACGACCTGCGGACGGGGAAGCAGGCAGACAGGCCGTCAACCGGTCACGGCCTGCCGGCTCCGAACACCGAGGGCCCGTTTCCGCTCAACCTGTTCATGGCCGAAGGCGACGCCTCGGTCGACGACATGATCCGAGCGACGGATCGCGGCGTGTTGGTTACTCGCTTCCACTACTCGAACATCGTCAACCCGATCGAATCCAGCATCACGGGCATGACGCGCGACGGCACGTTCCTGATCGAGCGCGGAGAGGTCGTCGGGCCGGTCATGAACTTCCGCTTCACGCAATCCATCATCGATGCATTGACCAACGTCTCGTTCGTGGGGAGCAAGGCCGAGCTCGCCAGCGAGTTCTTCTTCTCCGCCTCACGAGTGCCCGCGCTCAAGATCGAGGCGTTCCACTTCAGCGGCCGCAGCGACCACTAGGTAGGCTGTCGGCCCGAACCCACCCGAGGAGGAGCCATGCTGGTCGGAGAGATCATGCACACGGACGTGAAGACGGCCGGCGCCGACGACACGTTCGCGGACGTCGCGAAGATCATGCGCTCGAACGGCATCTCCTCGGTCGTCGTCCTCGAGGGGAAGAAGCTCGCAGGCATCGTGACCGAACGAGACATCGTGAACCTGGTGGCGGCAGGTGGCGACCCGCACAACGTGAAGGTCGTGCACGGCATGACGCGCCGCGATCTCACGACGATCACGCCGAAGACCGACATCGCCGAGGCCGCCGAGGTCATGGCGTCGCGCAACATCCGCCACCTGCCGGTGATCGACCGGGGCCGCGTCGCGGGCATCATCTCGATCAGGGACCTGACCCGGTGGGCCGCCGAGGAGCTGGCCGGCGGCCACGAGATGCCGGACATCGCGCGGAGCCACAAGGCGCTCCAAGCCGCGAGCGATCTGCAGAAGCAGCGACGCAAGGGCGCGTAGCCGCTCTCGGCTACGTGCGACGCCTCACTGCTGCGCCGCGCGCCGGAACGGCGCGCGGGGATCCTCGAACGACCCGAACTGCGTGATGTCGCGCGGGAACAGCAGCGCGATCGTCCAGTCGATCGCGATCCGCACGCGACGCCCGATCGTCGGCATCGCCCACAGGTGATACGAGCGATGCAGGAACCACCCGAGGAATCCTTTGACCTTGATCCCGAACACGTTCGCCACGCCCTTGTAACGGCCGAGCGAGCAGACGCCGCCTACGTTCCTCCACACGAACGGCGCCAGCTCGCCGCCGAGGAGCGTGGCGGTGAGGTTCCGACCGAGGCGGCGGCCCTCGCGCATCGCGTGCTGCGCGGTGGGAGGTGCCAGCCCCCCCGTGGTTCGGTCGGGGACGGCGGCGATGTCGCCGGCCGCCCAGGCGTCCGGAACACCGACCACGCGGAGGTGATCGTCGACGACGATCCGCCCACCCTCGTCGACCGGGAGCGCGCCGAGACCGGCGAGCGGCGACGGCTTCACCCCCGCTGTCCAGACCAGCGTGTCCGCCGCGAACGCCTGCCCGTCCGACAACGTGATCGTCCCTCCCTCGGCCGAATCCAAGCGCGTGCTCAGCAGGACCTCGATGTTCCGCTCTTCCAGACGGACCTGGGCGTAGGCTGCGAGATCATCCGGCAGCTCGGGCAGGATCCGCCCAGCGGCCTCCACGAGGATCCAGCGCATCTCCCGCGGACGGAGCGTGCGGTAGTTCCGCATCGCGTCGCGGGCCAGGTCTTCGAGCTCACCCAACGCCTCCACGCCGGCGAAGCCGCCGCCCACGAAGACGAACGTGAGCGCGGAACGGCGACGGTCCACGTCCTCGGTCTCGGACGCCACGTCCAACCTGGAGAGCACGTGGTTGCGGAGGTAGATGGCCTCCTGCACCGTCTTGAACCCGATCCCGTGCTCCGCCAGACCGGGGATCGGCAGCACGCGCGACCACGAGCCGGCCGTCACGACCAGCACGTCGTACCCCAGGCTCACCATCGCACCATCCGGGATCCGAACCTCGACGCGGCGAGCGTCGTGGTCGATCGATGTCACCTCGCCGACCTCGACCGTGGCGTGCTTCAGCAACGGACGCAGTGGCACCACGACGGCACGCGGGTCGATCGTGCCGGACGCGACCTCGGGCAGGAACGGCTGGTACTGCATGAAGTTCTCGGCCGAGACGAGCGTCACCCGATGACCGGCATCCGCCAGCCGCCGCATCTCCATCGAGGCGTACATGCCGGCGAACCCACCGCCCACGATCATTATGCGCTTCGACATCACGATGCCGCCCGCATCGCGTCCAACGCCGCCGGGAGCTCGTCGAGGCCGTGGATCGCCGCGTCCGCCTCCGCCAACTGCTCGGGTGTCGGGTGATCCGGCGCCTCTCCCCGCAGCATCCAGACCGTCCGCATGCCCGCCGCCTTCGCCGCGCGCACGTCGTAGTCCAACCGGTCGCCGACCATCACGCTTTCCGACGGCTCCACGCCCGCCTGCTGCAGCACGTGCGTGAACAAGGCGGGGTCGGGCTTCTCCAACCCGATGTCGTCGGAGACACCCCAGACCTCGAAGGATCCGGTCAGCCCGTCTCGATGGATCACATCCTTCACCGCGCTCGGCTGGTTCGCGATGATCCCGACCCGATACCTGCCGGCGAGCGCTTCCAGGCAGGGTCGGACGTCGTCGTACAGCGCCTCGGGCGGATACGCCCAGTGCTTCGACGCCTCCGCTTCCAACGCCCCCATGTCGGCGTCCGGCCCCAGGAAACGCCGCGCCAGCTGGCTGCGGAACGATCCGGACTGCGCAGCGCGCACCGCGCGGTACACGTCGTCGAACTCCTCGTCCGTGAAGCTCGCTCCCAGCGCGCGCAGGGCTGTGTGCATCGCCCGCGCGTAGATCGTGTCGTCGTACATCACGCCGCCGATGTCGAAGAACACCATCTCCAGCGCCGGGCTCACGTGGGTCATTCCCCGAACCTGGACAGCAGGCCGCGTTCCCGCACCTGCCGGAGCGACCACGAGAACACCCATGCCGCCCCCGCGATGTAGAGCAGGTCGATCGCGAACGCCCACGCCAGCTCGCGAACGGGCAGCCCCGCATCACCCAGCAGGATCGCGCGCATCCCCTCGAACACGTGCGAGGCTGGAACGAAGAACGCGATCCCACGCATCCACGACGGCAGCACGTCGACCGGGTAGAACACGGCGCTGAACGGCTGGAACAGGAACCCGAGCGCCCACGCGAGCTCCTCGGCTCCCTGTCCTAGTCGCAGGATCGCTGCGGTGGTCGCCACCCCGACGGCCCAGCCCATCAGCAGGAGGGCGAGCAGGCACGGGATCAACGGCAACCCGACCTCGACCACGAAGTTGAACCCGAACGCGAACCCGGCGATGGCGATCGCGATGACGGCGCCCAGGGTGACGCGCACGATACCGACGAGCACCGTCCCCCCGACGTACTCCCAAGCGCGGATCGGGGTCGACCAGACGTTCAACACGTTGCGGCTCCACATGTCCTCCAGGAACCCCACCGAGACCGACTGTTGCGCGCGGAACAAGATGTCCCACGAGATCAGCGCCCCGAGCAGGCCGAACCCGATCCGGCTCGAGGGATCGGTGTCCGCGATGTACGTGGACAGCAGCCCCCACAGGGTGATGTCGAGGACCGGCCAGTAGACGGCCTCGAGCCATCGGTGAAGCGTTCGCTTGTACAGGTACATCTGCCGGAGCATCACGGCGCTGATCCGGCCCCACGACGACGGCCGGACGTCGGGACGCACCCCCGCGCCCCCGGCCACGTCAGATCACCTCTTCGTTACGAGCGATCGTGAGGAAGACCTCCTCGAGGCCGGACGCGCCGAACCGAGCGTACAGCTCGGCAGGCGTGCCTTGGGCCACGATCCGACCGTCGCGGATGAACAACGTCCGGTCGCACATCTCCTCGACCTCCTTCATATTGTGCGAGGTGATGAGCTGCGTCAGGCCTTCCTCGGCAACGATCCGCTTGATCTGCTGGCGCGCCCTGTCCGCCGCGTCGGGATCGAGCGACGCGGTCGGCTCGTCGAGCAGCAACAGGCGCGGAGAGGCCAGGAGTGACTTCGCGACATGCGCCATGGTCGCCTGCCCGCTCGAGAGATGACGCGTCGGACGATCGGCCAGGTGCGTGATCTTCAATCGCTCCACCAGATCGGCGATCCGGTCCTCCGCGTTACGTACGCCGTACATCCGAGCGAACACACGGAGGTTCTCGCGGACCGTGAGCGTCTGCGGCAGCGACACATAGGTCGCCGTGAAGCCGACCTGCTCGAGCGCGCCGCGATCATGGTGCGGATCACGCCCGAGGATCCGGACGGTTCCGGCCGTCGGCGTCACGAGCCCCAGGATCATGTGGATCGTCGTGGTCTTGCCGGCGCCGTTGGGGCCGAGGATGCCGACCGTCTCTCCCGCGCGCACGGAGAACGTCACGTCGTCGACGACGGTCAGGTCGCCGTAACGCTTCGTGAGTCCCTCGACCTGAAGGACCGGCGGCTCTTCGACATCGGACACGACCCGGATGCTAGCGGGCCGTCACGACGGAGATGGCGCTGGGGCCCTCAGTCGCCGGCGCGGCGACGCAGCTCGGCGAAGCGATCCGTGTCGGTCGTCTCGCTCCCCAACCGCACGGGGTCGTACCGCAGCCCGTGGCAATCCGACGCACCGGTCGGCACGACGTCCAGCCGTTCTGCCATCGCCCGATACTTCGCTCGCTGGGCATCGTCGTGATCCGGATGGTCGACCTCGAGCCCGGCCATGCCGCCCTCCGCCATCGCCTCGATCAGGTCGTCGGGAACCGATCCCGCTCCCTTCCACATGCCCGGGTGGGCCAGGACGCACACACCGCCGGCGCCCGCGATCAGCGTGAGCGCGTCCAGCGGGTGCAGGGCGTGCTTCGGTTCCCAGGCGCGACCGCCGTCGGCGATGAACTCCTCGGTGAAGGCGGCCTTCTCGTTCGGCACGATGCCGGCCTCGACCATGGCCTGCGCGACGTGCGGACGAGCGATCGTGTCGCCTCCCGCGATCTGCCGTACCCGCTCGAAATCGATCGGATACCCGAGCTCCTGGAGCTTCTCGACCATGAGCTCCCCCCGCCGGAAGCGGGTGTCGGTCAGGCGCCGGAGCTCTACCCGCAATGGCTCGTTCACGGGATCGATCCAGTAGGCGAGGACGTGCAGGCTGGCTCCCTCGTACTCCGCGGAGAATTCGATGCCCGGGACCACCTCGATCTTGTCGCCCGCCGCGGCGGCGGCCTCGTCGAGCCCCGCCAACGTGTCGTGGTCCGTGATCGCGACCCCGGTCAGGCCGCGCTCCACAGCGAGGTCCACCATCTCCGTCGGCGTGAACGTGCCGTCGGAGCGGTTCGTATGCACGTGGAGGTCGTAGCCGGCCATGACCGCCGATGGTGGCAGACGCGGCTGCCGGCCGTCACGCCGGACGGACGAGTGAGGACGTGATCTCCGCGATCGTCCTGCACCCGCAGAGCGCCATCGCGTTCTCGAGCTCGAGACGGAGGATCCCGAGCACGTCGGTCACGCCCGCCTGGCCGTCGACCGCCAGGCCCCAGATGAGTGGGCGACCGACGAGCACCGCGTCCGCCCCCAGGGCGAGCGCCTTCACCACGTCGGTCCCCCGTCTGATCCCGCCGTCCACCAGGACCGGAACGCGACCGCCGACGGCCTCCACCACCTCGGGAAGCACGGTCAGTCCGGCCGGCGAGCCATCCAACTGACGACCGCCGTGGTTCGAGACCACGATGCCGTCGACGCCCGCCGCGACAGCAAGCTCGGCATCCTCGGCTGTGAGGATGCCCTTCACCAGCATCGGCAGGTCGTTCGCCCGGTCACGCACCCAGCCGAGGTCGTCCCAGGTGAGCATCGACTCAAACCGCATCTCGGACGAGGCCGCCCCGTACGTGAGCGCGAACCCGTGTCGAGAGTCACGATGACGCAAGCCGAGGTGTGGGACGTCGACGGTGAGGCAGATCGCCTCGTAGCCGGCCTCGACCACCCGGGCGAGCATGTCGCTCGTCGCTGCCCTGTCCTCGAAGAGGTACAGCTGCCACCATTTCGGGGCATCCGACGCCGCCGCCACATCCTCGAGGATGTCGAACGCCGTGGTCGAGACGACCATGATCGTCCCGGCCGCGGCGGCCGCACGCGCCGTCGCCCGCTCACCGTCCGGATGGGCCATCGACTGGTAAGCCCACGGCGCCACGAGGACCGGGAGAGACAGCGGCGTCCCGAAGATCGAAGCCGACGGATCGGGACTCCCTGAACCGCGGAGGACCCGGGGCCTGAGGCTCCATCGGTCGAACGCTCGTCGGTTCTCGGCGAGCGTCCACTCGTCGCCCGCGCCTCCCGCATAGAAGTCGTACACATCGGATGAGAGCCGCTCGCGCGCCACCGGCTCGTAGTCGTCGACCGTGACGAACCGCGGGACGTCGTCCATCGTCGGAGCCTAGCCGACCCTCGTGGTCAGCCCCGGGCGGCGAAGCGCCCAGCACCCATGTCGCGGGAGAGTCCCCGCCCGGCCTCGCGCACCGCCGCGACCAGGGCGGGCGCCGGCCCATCCGGCAGGAGCCGCTCCACCGGTCCCACGACGGAGATGGCTCCGGCGGGATCGCCGCGATGATCGAACACCGGCGACGCGATCTCGGCCTCACCCACGACCGCCTCCTGATCCTCCACGGCGACGCCGAGCGTCGAGATCTCCTCGAGCGCGGCTCGCAGGAGCGACGGCTCGGTCATCGTGCGGCCCGTGAGCGGGGAGAGGTCGGCGGCGAGGAGCGCGGTCCGACGAGCGGGCGGCACGAACGCGGCGAACGCCTTCCCCAAGGCGCACGCGTGCCACGGGATCGACGCGCCCACCTCCAGGATCTGAACGGAGTTGTCCGGGCGGAAGACGTGATGGACGATCAGCACCGTCTCCCCGTTCATCACGCCGACACGGACGGCCTCGCCGACGCGCGTCGCGAGCGAGCCCGCCCACATCAGTGAACGAGCGCGAAGCTCGTGGTTGTCCAGGAACGAGTTCCCCAGCTGCAGCATGGCGGCACCCAGCCGGTACTTCCCGCTGTTGGGGTCCTGCTCGACGAGCTCCTGCTGCTCGAGCGTGCGGAGCAAGCCGTGGACCGTGGCCTTCGCGATCTTCAACTGGTCCGAGATCTCCGTCACGCCGAGGCGCGGCGAGCTGCCCAGCACCCGCAAGATGCGCGCGGCTCGATCGACGGACTGGATCGTGCCGTGGCGATCCCCGGCGGCGGATACCCTCGTTGCCATGGTCAACGGACGGCTCTCTCGAGCGCTCCGAAGATGAGCGCGGTCGAGGTTGCCCCCGGATCCTGATGCCCGATGCTCCGTGACCCCAGGTAGGACGCTCGACCCTTCCTCGCTTGCATCGGCAGCGTCGCTTCGACCCCGGCGTTCGCCGCATCCGCGGCACTGCGCGCACCTTCGACCACGCTGCCCCCGGCTCGCAAGGTTCGCTCGAACGCCGAAACCGCCGGCTCCCACGCGTCGACCATCGTCTTGTCGCCCGGTGCCGCCGCGCCCAGAGCTTGTATCCCCGCGAGACCCGCCCGGAGCGCCGAAAGGAGCGCTTCGCCGTCCGGCGGATCGGCCTCGGAGAGCGTCGCGCCGATCTGACGGAATCCGGTTCCGAAGAGCGGACCCGCGGCACCACCGACCCGGTAGACGAGCGTCGTTCCCACCTCCTGAAGGAGCGAGCCCGGCGATCCATCCGGAGACGACTGGAGGGTGGCGACGGCGGCGGTGAACCCACGGTGCATGTTCACCCCGTGATCGGCATCGCCGATGGCCGCGTCCAACTGGGTGAGGAAGTCACGCTCCTCCTCGATCCGCGAGGCGGCATCGACGATCCATCGACGCACGAATTCGGCATCGACGAGGAACGCTCCCAGCGCTGGGGAGCCGACACCGCCCCGGCGAGTCGTCGGCCTGCTCACTCGGTGGCACCATCCGTCCACCCGACGGCACCTGTCAAACCCGCCTCCTGCTCGACCGAACGCGATCTGTTCGACGATGCCGAACATAACACGACGATGTCGGTCCAATCACGGTCAGATCGCCCTTTGACTTTCGGATGCGATGAGCCTTGTCTATGGGTCACGGAGCGTCCACATCCGGGGCGCCGCGATGCATGGGGAGGTGGTCGCTCAGATGTTCCTCGGAGAGGTGGTCGGCACGTGTGTGCTGATCCTGCTTGGCGACGGAGTCGTCGCCGGGGTCCTGCTCAACAAGTCCAAGGCTCAGAACTCAGGATGGATCGTCATCACGTTCGCGTGGGCGATGGGCGTCCTGTTCGGTGTTCTTTCGAGCCTTGCGGTCTCGGGCGGCCTTGCTCATCTGAACCCGGCAGTCACCCTCGGACTGGCTGCGATCGGACCGGAGAAGTTCGGATTCACGTGGGGAGACGTGCCTCAGATAATCGCGGGCGAGTTCATCGGGGCGATGCTCGGAGCCCTGTTGGTGTACCTAAGCTACCTCCCGCACTGGGGCGAGACCGATGACGCAGGCCTGAAGCTCGCTGTGTATTCCACGGGGCCAGCGATCCGTAACACCACCGCGAACCTCATCACCGAGATTATCGGTACGGCGATGCTGGTGTTCGGCGTGGTCGCGATCGGCGGCTTCGGCGCGGGCGTCACCGATTTCGGATACTTCTTCGTTGCTCTCTTGGTGCTGGGCATCGGGCTATCGCTCGGCGGTCCGACGGGGTACGCCATCAACCCTGCACGAGACCTCGGCCCACGGATCATGCACTTCATCCTTCCGATCGCGGGTAAGGGCGATTCCGACTGGGGCTACTCGTGGATCCCCGTGGTCGGCCCCGTCATCGGAGGGGTGGCCGGCGCGTTCATCGCCAAGGCAGTGATGAAGGGCTTTTAGCAGAACCGTGACGACGAAGGAGAGGCGATGAAGAAGCTCATCAACGACCCCGCGAACGTCGTTCGCGAAGCGCTGGAAGGCATGGAAGCGGCCCACTCGGACCTGATCAAGGTGACGTACGACCCGTACACGATCGTGCGGAAGGATGCGCCCGTTCAGGGCAAGGTGGCGCTCGTCTCGGGTGGCGGCTCAGGGCACGAGCCCATGCACGGCGGGTTCGTCGGCATGGGCATGCTCGATGCCGCGTGCCCCGGCGAGGTATTCACCTCACCGACTCCGGACCAGATGGAGGCCGCGACGAAGGCCGTCGACGGCGGCGCCGGTGTCATCCACATCGTCAAGAACTACACCGGCGACGTGATGAACTTCGAGATGGCCGCCGAGCTCTGCCGCTCGGAGGGCACCGAGGTGGAGTCCGTGCTGGTGGACGACGACGTCGCCGTCCAGGACAGCCTCTACACGGCAGGCCGACGCGGCGTGGGTGCCACCGTTCTTCTGGAGAAGATCGCCGGCGCGGCGGCGGAGGAGAAGCGGCCCCTCAAGGAGGTCGCGGACATCTGCCGTGAGGTGAACGCGAACGCCCGCACCATGGGCATGGCGCTCACCTCATGCACGGTGCCGGCTGCCGGGAAGCCGACGTTCGAGCTCGGTGAGGACGAGTTCGAGATCGGGATCGGCATCCACGGCGAGCCCGGACGCGAGCGGATGAAGCTGAAGACCGCCCACGACATCGTCGAGATGATGGCGGTCGCGGTGGTCGAGGATCTTCCGTTCTCATCCGGCGACAACGTGCTGGCGTTCGTGAACGGCATGGGCGGCACGCCGCTGATCGAGCTCTACCTCGTCTTCAACGAGCTCAACAAGTTCCTGAAGGGGAAGGGAGTCACGATCTCGCGCAACCTGATCGGGTCCTACATCACCTCGCTCGAGATGGCGGGCTGTTCGATCACGCTGCTGAAGCTGAACGACGAGTTGACCAAGCTGTGGGATGCGCCCGTCAAGACGCCTGGGTTGCGTTGGGGGGCCTGACCCCTACCGTGTCCCAGACGACGAGAGGGGTGGCACGATTGAGCGTCCCGTACGACGATGTGGTCCGGATGGTCCGGGTGTTCGCGGCGACGATCGCGGAGAACAAGGCGTATCTGACGGAGCTCGACTCCGCGATCGGCGACGCGGACCACGGCATCAACATGGACCGCGGATTCCAGGCCGTGCTCGCCAAGCTCGACGCTCTCCCCCCAGGTGACGTCGGCTCGTTCTTCAAGGCCATCGGGATGACGTTGGTCTCGACGGTCGGCGGCGCGGGCGGTCCGTTGTACGGGACGCTCTTCCTCCAACTCGGCACCGCCACGGCAGGCAAGACCGAGATCACGGCGGAAGACTGGTCGGCGGCACTCGCGGCCGCCGTCCAGGGCGTGCAGGCTCGAGGCAAGGCCGAGCTCCAGGACAAGACGATGGTCGACGCACTCGCGCCCGCCCGCGACGCGTTCGCCGAGGCCGTCGCGGAGGGAGCGTCGTTCGGGGATGCGCTCGGACGTTCGGCCGCGGCGGGCGAGGAAGGCATGAAGGGCACGATCCCGCTCGTGGCTCGGAAGGGCAGGGCGAGCTACTTGGGTGAGCGGAGCGCCGGACATCAGGACCCCGGTGCCACGTCGTCGTTCCTGCTGTTGAAGGCCATCGCCGAGACGTGGAGCGAGGGATAGCGCTGATAGAGGGTGACGCTAGACGGTGAAGCAAGACGGTGAAGCCTGGATGGACCGTGAACCATGGACAGAAGGAGGTCCGCATGGCGGACTACGTAGGTGCTCTGGACCAGGGCACCACCAGCACGCGGTTCATGATCTTCGATCACAGCGGCGGCGTGGTCGGGGTGGACCAGAAGGAGCACGAGCAGATCTTTCCGAAGCCGGGATGGGTCGAGCATGACCCGAAGGAGATCTGGGAGCGATCAGGTGAGGTGACCGCCGGCGCCCTCAAGAAGGCGGGCATCGCGGCGAGTGACCTCGCCGCGGTAGGCATCACCAACCAGCGCGAGACCACGGTCGTGTGGGACCGCAACACGGGCGAGCCCGTCTACAACGCGCTCGTGTGGCAGGACACGCGCCAGCAAGACATCGTGGACTCCTTGTCGGCAGACGGCGGGCAGGACCGGTTCCGGGGCAAGACGGGTCTGCCGCTCGCCACGTACTTCTCCGGGACGAAGGTCCGGTGGATATTGGACAACGTCGATGGAGCGCGCGCCCGGGCAGAGGCCGGAGACCTGGCGTTCGGCAACATCGACGCCTGGTGCATCTGGAACCTCACGGGCGGGACCAGCGGCGGGGTGCATGTCACCGACGTGTCGAACGCCAGCCGAACCATGCTCATGAACCTGGAGACGCTCGACTGGGACGACGAGCTGTGTGCGGCGATCGGGGTTCCCCGGTCCATGCTGCCCGAGATCCGGTCGTCTTCGGAGGTCTACGGCGAGGCGAAGGGCGTGCTGGCCGGCATCCCGGTGGCGGGTGACCTCGGCGACCAACAGGCGGCCACGTTCGGCCAGGCCGCCTACGACGTCGGGGATGCCAAGAACACGTACGGCACCGGCTGCTTCATGATCCTGAACACCGGCACCGACCTGGTGCCGTCGAAGAGCGGCCTGCTGACGACCGTCGGTTGGAAGCTCGGCGACGCACCGGCCATCTACGCCCTCGAGGGCTCGATCGCCATCACGGGCGCGTTGGTGCAGTGGTTGCGGGACAACCTCGGCCTGATCGAGAAGTCCGAGGACGTCGAGGCGCTCGCCGCGACGGTCGAGGACAACGGCGGGACCTACTTCGTCCCGGCGTTCTCGGGACTGTTCGCGCCGTACTGGCGAGGTGACGCCCGTGGCGCGATCGTGGGCATGACCCGCTACGTCAACAAGGGTCACATCGCACGGGCAGCGCTCGAGGCGACCGCGTGGCAGACCCGTGAGGTCCTGGACGCCATGGAGGCGGACTCGGGCGTGAAGCTCAAGGAGCTGAAGGTCGATGGCGGCATGGTCTACAACGACCTGCTGATGCAGTTCCAGGCCGACTGCCTCCAGGTCCCGGTGATCCGGCCGAAGGTGGCGGAGACGACCGCGCTCGGCGCCGCGTACGCGGCGGGGCTCGCGGTCGGCTTCTGGAAGAACGTCGACGACCTGCGGTCCAATTGGGGCAAGGACGCCGAGTGGAAGCCGAAGATGGACAACGCCACGGTGACGAAGGAATACGCGCAGTGGAAGAAAGCCGTCACCAAGACGTTCGACTGGGTGGACTGACGAGACGGGTGACCGACGGACCGACGCACACACGGTCCGTCGGTCCCCGTCCATCGAGACGGGAGCGGGAATGGAGGACGAGCGGCACGGCGACTTCGGCGAGGGACAGGAGAAGGACCCGGAGCACGACGAGACCCACGAAGGGACGTTCGCCGAAGGGCAGCAGTCGGACGAGCACACCCACCCCGATGAGGGCAAACACGGCGACTTCGCCGAAGGTGAGGAGGAGCACCCCGACGCGCCGCACCACGAGGGGTCATTCGACGAGGGTCAGGGCAAGGGACACGACCACGACGGGTAGCGACTCTTTGCCGACCTCGGTGCGATACTCGCCGACATGACGCAGTCCGCACCGCGGACCCCACACGACGCGCACGTCCTGATCGTCGGCGGCGGTGGCACCGGAGGGGCGTTGGCGCACGACCTCGCCCTTCGCGGGCTGCGAGTCACGCTGGTCGACCGCGGAGAGTTCACGTCGGGGACGACCGGACGTCACCACGGTCTGCTCCACAGCGGCGCGCGCTACGCCGTGAACGATCACGAGTCCGCGGTGGAGTGCATCGAAGAGAACCGCCTCCTTCGCACGATCGCGCCCGGCTCGTTCGAGGAGAACGACGGATTGTTCGTGGCGATCAGCGACGAAGACATGGCATACCTGCCGGGCTTCCTCGAAGGGTGCGCCGCGTCGGGCATCCCGGCGGAGCAGCTGACGCCCGAACGGGCACTGCGCATGGAGCCACTGCTGAACCCGCAGCTGAAGGCCGCCGTGCGCGTGCCCGACGCCACGATGGACGCCATGCGGATGCCGATGCGCTTCTTCGCGACGGCGAAGCGGAACGGCGCGCTGCTGTTGAACCACGTGGAGGTGACGGGACTCCTGATCCACGACGGCGTGGTGAGCGGCGCCGCGGTGCACGACCACGTCACCGGTCGCGACGCCGAGATCCATGCGGACATCACCGTGAACGCGACGGGGCCATGGTCGGAGAAGGTGGCGACCATGGCCGGGGCCGACGTTCCGATCCGCCCCTCCCCCGGCGTGATGCTCGCCCTGCGAGGGCGACTGTGCAACATGGTGATCAACCGCCTCCATGCATCGGGCGACGGGGACATCGTCGTGCCGCAGCGCGCGCTCTCGATCGTGGGCACCAGCTCGTGGGTCGTGGACGATCCCGATCACCTGGGAGTACCCGCGGACCACGTCGCTCGGATGGTCACCGAGGGATCGAAGCTGATCCCAGCCGTCGCCTCGGCAGTGCATCGCGCAGCATGGTCGGCCGCCCGGCCGCTGATCGGTTCGAGGGGAGATGCCGACTCCGGTCGCGAACTCTCCCGGACGTTCAAGACGATCGATCACGCGGTGGAAGACGGACCGGAGGGCTTCGTCACCATCACAGGCGGGAAAGGCACGACGCTCCGAGGGATGGCCGAGGTCTGCGCCGACGTGGTCTGCCGCAAACTCGGTGTCGACGAGCCCTGCCGCACACGCGAGACCGTGCTTCTTCCGCCCAGCGCCTACTTCGCCGCGTGATGGCCACGCACACCCCCGGCACCGCGAGCGAGGCGAACGTTGCCTCCGTCGAGATGCGCCCCTTCCGCGTCTTCCGGTTCGCTCGCGAGAACGGCCCCTCGCGGTTCGACACGTTCGATGCTGAGGTCCGCTCCGAGAGCACCGTCCTCGACGCCTTGCGATGGATCAAGATCCACCGTGACACATCGCTCACGATCCGGCACTCGTGCTTCCATGCCTCATGCGGGACCTGCGGGGTCCGGGTGAACGGTCGGGAGGCGCTCGCGTGCGTGACGAGCCTCGCGGACCTGGACCCCGGCCCGGTGACCGTGGAGCCCATGGCGAACTTCCCCGTGATCGCCGACCTGGTCGTCGACATGACCTCGTTCGTCGAGCGGTTCCCTTCGCCGCACCCCGCCACCAGATCGAGCGAGTCGCCATCGAAAGCGGCCCCTCCGTCGGGGATCGACGAGTTCGGTCGGTTCGAGGACTGCATCGAGTGTGGCCTGTGCCTGTCCGCGTGCCCGGTCGCGGCCACCGACGACTCGTACGTCGGACCCGCCGCCCTCGCCTACGCCCAGCGCATGCTCGAGGAGCCGCGAGGCGCGAACGTTGCCCCCATCCTCGAGTGGGCCGACGGGGACAACGCCGCGTGGCGATGCCACGCGGCGTTCGAGTGCACCGAGGCCTGTCCCTCCAACGTGCGTCCGGCGCAACGCATCATGCAGCTGCGTCGCGCCCTGAACAGCGGGGGAACCGGCTCGTGACGCAGCCCGGAGACGACCTCGAGGACATCCGGGCCGCGCGCGAAGCGCGCGGCCCGGTCCTTCGGAAGTCGCCCGGACCCACCGCCTGGTTCGACATCCGAAGGACCCGGACCGGGCACTGGGCGTTCTCGCTGAACCGACTTTCGAGCCTCGGGCTCGTGGCGTACCTGTATCTGCACCTCGCGGTGCTCTCGCTGCTCCTCGGCGGAGAGAACTCGTGGCACAGCTTCCTGAAGCTCGCGACGACCCCGCTGTTCCTGGGATTCGACGTACTCCTGATCTTCGGGTTGCTGTTCCATGGGCTGAACGGTCTCCGTGTCGCGCTCGTGGGTTCCGGGGTCGCGGCCGACCGCCAGAAGGCGCTCTTCTGGTCGCTCATGATCTTCGGGGCGATCCTGTTGTTGGGGGCGACCTTGCACATAGCGGGGAGCGGTTGATGACGGACACGAGAGAGATGGCGGAGACGGGCCTTCGTCGCTCGCGCACCTGGAAGGCCACGGCGAGCTCGGGCGCTGCTTTGCTGGTGCTCGTGACGGTCCACATGATCGCGCATCACTTCGTCGTCGAGGAGGTGGGCGGGCTCCGCACGTACGCGCAGGTCCTCGACTACATCTCGAACCCGATCATGTTCGCGATCGAGATCCTGTTCCTCGTGGTGGTCACGACCCACGCCATGCTCGGCCTCCGCTCGGTGCTGTTCGACTTCGGGCTCTCGACCCGCGCCAAACGCCTCGTGGCGCGCGGCTTGCTCGCGCTGGGGATCGTGACGGTCGCGTACGGGGTGACGCTCATCGGCGTGCTGGCCGCCAAAGCCTGAGGCGGAACACGACCATGGTGGGGATCGTGATCGTGTCGCACAGCCACCTCATCGCCGAGGGCGTGGCCGAGCTCGCCCGCGAGATGGGAGGCCCGGACGTGCGACTCGAGACCGCCGGGGGCCTGGACATGCCGGACCATCCCATCGGAACCGACGCCGTACTGGTGATGGAGGCCATCGACCGAGCGTGGTCCGAGGACGGCGTGCTCGTCCTGATGGATCTGGGCAGCGCGGTGCTCTCCGCCGAGATGGCCCTCGACCTGATACCGGAGGAGCGGGGGTCCAAGGTGCTGCTCTGCGAGGCGCCGATCGTGGAGGGCGCGGTGGCCGCCGCCGTCACGGCCAAGCTGGGCGCCCCACTCGACCACGTCGCCCGGGAGGCGCGCGGCGGACTGGCCGGCAAGATCGCGCACCTCGGCGATGCCGGAGACGAAGAGCCGCCGGTCCCATCGGCGGCGCCGGCCGGTGATGGGGCGTCGATCAGGGTGACGGTGACCGCGGGACACGGGTTGCACGCGCGGCCCGCCGCCCGCCTCGTGCAGACGGCGTCGTCTTTCGACGCCCGGGTGACGATCCGCGACCTGACGAACGGCCGGGGCCCGGCGGATGCGGCCAGCTTGAACGCCGTCGCGATGCTCGGCACGACCCAGGGACACGAGATCGAGATCGCCGCGGTGGGGCCGGGGGCGCCCGCGGCACTGGCGGCGATCCGCGCGCTCGCCGAACGCAACTTCGACGACCGTCCGGAACCGGAACCGCCGGAGGCGCAGCGTGCGGCTCCGGCGATCCCGTCCCCGGACGGTCCCGGGATCGTGCGGGGTCGCCCCGCCTCCCCGGGGATCGCGATCGGGCCGGCGAGGCGGTTCCGGACGCCCGACCTGCCGATCCCTGAGGGATCCGGTCCGATGGACGTCGAGATCGCCTCGTTCGAGGCGGCGCTCGACCACGTCCGCGACGAGATCGCGCGCCAGCGCGCGCTCGTCGCAGGACGGGCGGGCGCGGATGAGGCGGAGATCTTCGACGCCCACCTGCTCATGCTGAGGGACGACGCGCTGCTTGCCCCGACGAAGCGCGCGATCGCCGACGACGACATCTCGGCCGCGGCGGCCTGGCACGAAGTGATCGAACGGGCGGCGCAAGCCTGGGATGGCCTCGACGACGAGTACCTTCGGGCGCGGGCCGCCGACCTGCGGAGCGTGGGGCGCCAGGTGCTCGCGCATCTGCTGGACGTCCCGGTCCCCCGCCCTTCGCTCGAGGCGCCCGGCGTGGTGATCGCGAGCGATCTCTCGCCCGCCGACACCGTGGGACTCGATCCCACCATCGCGCTGGGCATCGCGACGGCAGCCGGCGGGCCCACGTCGCACGCAGCGGTGCTCGCGCGTTCGTCCGGGATCCCCGCGGTCGTCGGCGCCGGGGACGCGCTGCTCGCCATCGCCGAGGGGACCACCGTCGTGGTGGATGGGACCGCAGGCGTGATCCACGTCGATCCGGACGAGTCGCTCCTTGCCGAACTCACGGCCGTGCGCGACGAACGCGCGGTGGCGCTCCGAGATGCGCAGGCCTCCGCGCTCGAACCGGCGATCACGATCGACGGGACGACGATCGAGGTCGCCGCGAACATCGGGTCGCCGGCGGACGCGGTCCGGTCCGTCGCCGCGGGCGCCGACGGGGTCGGCCTCTTCCGGACCGAGTTCCTGTTCATGGGGAGGTCGGCGATGCCGGATGCGCGCGAGCAAGAGGCGGCGTACCGCGAGACGGCGGAGGCGCTCGGCGGACGTCCGTTGCTGATCCGGACGCTCGACGCCGGAGCCGACAAGCCGCTCCCCTACCTCGACCAGCCTCCCGAGCCCAACCCGTTCTTGGGGGTGCGGGGGATCCGGCTCGGGCTGGAACGACCGGAGCTCCTCCTGACGCAGCTCCGAGCGATCCTCCGCGTGGCGGCCGACCACCCGCTCCGGGTGATGTTCCCGATGGTCGCGACGGTCGACGAACTGCTCGCGGCGAACGAACTCCTCGAAGGCGCCGGCGAACGGCCGCCGACGCTCGAGGTGGGCGTCATGATCGAGGTGCCGTCGGCCGCCGTGTTGGCGGACCGTCTGGCGGAGCACGCCGACTTCTTCTCGATCGGCACGAACGACCTCACGCAGTACACGATGGCCGCGGATCGCGGGAACGTCCGTGTGAGTGGCCTCGCCGACGCCGTTCACCCCGCGGTGCTCCGCTCGATCCGGATGACCGTCGACGCCGCTAACGCACGCGGACGATGGGTCGGCGTCTGCGGCGAGCTCGCCGGCGATACCGACGCCACCGAGCTGCTGCTCGGTTTGGGCGTGAGCGAACTGTCGATGGGCGCACCGTCGATCGCGCTCGTCAAGCGCCAGGTGCGCACCGTCGATCTCGCGCACGCCCGCGCGTTGGCCGACGAAGCTCTTTCGTGCGCGACGTCGGCAGAGGTTCGCGAACTGTTGCGCAGCGCCCGAATCGGCTGAGTGACCGCTGCTACGATGCGTTCGACGTGGTGAGGACCCCGGACGAGCGAGCCGCTGCATTCCTGAAGGGCATCACGTACCTCCGCGTCGCGCTGACTCCTGTCGTGATGGCGCTGGTGCTCGTCGGGTATCGCGTGCGGTACGCGTACGTCACAGCCGCCATCCTGTTCGCGATCGCGGCCGCGACCGACTTCTTCGACGGCCGTTTGGCGCGACGGTGGAAACAGACCACCACGCTCGGCACGTTCCTGGACACCACGGCGGACAAGCTGCTCGTCTCCGGCGTCCTCATCGCGCTCGTCTCCGTCGACCGCGTGTCGGCGTGGATCGCGTTCATCATCATCGGGCGCGAGGTGTTGATCATGGGCCTCCGTGGTGCGGTGAGCGCCGCCGACGGCACGGTCGTGAAGCCGTCGATCTGGGGGAAGCTCAAGGCGAACGTGCAGTTCCTCGCGATCTTCATGGCCATCATCCGCACGTCGTCTCCGTGGGGCCCGCTCTATCCCGATCAGTACGCCATGATCGCGGCGGCGCTGGTAACTGTGGGGTCCGCGGTCGAGTACTTCGCTCGGTTCGGCAGCGTGCTCATCGGTCGGCGTGAGCGATAGCGGCGAGTGACCGGACCGGCGTTCCTCACCGGCGGGAGCGGCTTCGTTGGCGGGGCGCTCCTGCGGGGGCTGATCGAGCAAGGACGACAGGTCCGTTCGCTCGCACGGTCGGCGAAGGCGGCGGCCGTGGTGCAGGCCGGCGGGGGTGTCCCCGTCCGCGGCGATCTCTTCGACGACGACGTCCTGGTAGACGGGATGCGCGGCTGCGAGACCGTGTTCCACGTGGCGGGCGTCAACGCGATGTGTCTGCGCGACCCGGACGCCATGTTCCGCACGAACGTCGACGGCTCCGCATCCGTGCTCAGGGCTGCTTCTCGGGCGGACGTCGGGCGTATGGTGTTCACGTCCTCCGCCGCGACCATCGGCGAGCCGCGCGGCGTCGTGGGCACCGAGGACACGCCGCACCGCGGCACGTTCCTGTCGGCGTACGAGCGATCCAAGTTCCTGGCCGAACGACGCGTGCTGGAGCTCGGCGCCGAGTTGGGCGTGAACGTCGTCTGCGTGAACCCGTCCTCCGTCCAGGGGCCGGGTCGGACCCAAGGTTCGGCCCGGTTGCTCATCGACCTCGTCAACGCCCGGCGCGCGGTCGTCGTCGAGACGTTCCTGTCGATCGTCGACGTCGACGATTGCACGAGCGGGCATCTCGCCGCCGAGACCCGCGGCCGTCCCGGGCAGCGATACCTCCTGAACGGAGCCAGCCTGACGACGAGCCGTGCCGTCGCGCTCGTGCAAGCCGTGGCGGGCCGACCACGTGGCGTGCTCCGGGTCCCCCGCGCCGTGGCTCCTGCGGCAGGGGCGTTAGCCGATCTGTCGTCCCGGCTGATGCGCCGAGACCTTCCGTTCTGCTCCGAGCTCGCGCGAACGCTGCTGCACGGCCACCGCTATGACGGCTCCCTGGCCACGCGGGAGCTGGGACTCGTCTATCGGCCGATCGATAAAACCGTCGCTCGGACGCTCGCCTGGTACGCGGATCGAGGGCTGATCCGGAGTCCCGGCGGCGTACCATGACGTCCTGGTTCGAACGCCCGAGCACGACGGAGGCCCCGTGACGACTGAGACCGCGCGACCCGACCGCAACCTCGCCCTGGAGCTCGTCCGGGTCACCGAAGCCGCCGCGCTTGCGGCCGGAAGGTGGATCGGCCACGGCAACAAGGTCGCGGCCGATGCCGCCGCGGTCGACGCGATGCGGCTGATGATCGACACGGTGTCGATGCACGGCACCGTCGTGATCGGCGAAGGCGAGAAGGACGAAGCGCCCATGCTGTTCAACGGCGAAGAGGTCGGCGACGGCACCGGACCAGGCGTGGACGTCGCGGTCGACCCCGTCGACGGCACCCGCCTGACGGCCCTCGGTCAACCCAACGCGCTCGCGGTGATCGCACTCGCCGAGCGAGGCTCCATGTTCTTCCCCGGCGCCGCCGTCTACATGGAGAAGGTCGCGACCGGACCCGAGGCCGCCCACGCGATCGACATCACCGCGTCGCCGGGGGAGAACGTGCGCCGGGTCGCGAAGGCCAAGGGTGTAGGGCCCGAAGAGATCACCGTGACGATCCTCGATCGTGACCGACACGCGACGATGATCACCGAGGTCCGCGAGGTCGGGGCTCGGGTCTTCCTGATCACCGACGGCGACGTCGCGGGAGCCATCGCCGCGGCGACACCACGCTCCGGTGTCGACCTGCTGCTCGGGATCGGCGGGACGCCGGAGGGCGTGATCGCGGCGGCGGCGCTCAAGTGCCTGGGGGGCGCGATCCAGGGACGGCTCTGGCCCAGGAGCGACGACGAACGGGGAACCCTGATCGATCAGGGCTTCGACCTCGACAATGTGCTCGCGACCGACGACCTCGTCTCCGGAAGCGAGGTGTTCTTCGCAGCGACGGGCGTCACGGACGGGTCGCTGCTGCGGGGTGTGAAGTACTGGCCCGACGGCGCCACCACGTATTCGATGGTGATGCGTTCGCAATCGGGAACCGTTCGGTACGTCGAGGCCCAACACCAGTTCGAGAAGCTCGAGCGATTCTCCGCGATCCCGTACCGCCGCTGAACCAGAGGGCATCTGGCCAACGCTCCGAAAGTCGTCGCGTCCGATATCCTGCGGCCGAGACCCGAGCCCGAGGGAGTTGGGAATGGCTGAGGCGACGATCCTGGTCTGCGACACGTGCGGCAAGCCCGCGGCGGAAACCGTGACCATCAAGGCCGCACGAGGCAACTTCGTGAAGGATCTCTGCTCGTCACATGTGAACGAATTGCTGGCCGGTGCGCGCAGGCCGCGACGGGGACGCCCGAAGGGCGTCGTCGTCGGCTCTGCACGGAAGACGGCCGCACGGAAGAAGGCGGTCGCTCGGAAGAAGGCGACCGCACGCAAGACGACAACGCCGAAACGCCGGGGACGCCCCCGGAAGACGCCGACGGCCTAACCCCCGGCCTCCGTCTCGCCGTTCGTCGACTCCGCCTGGGTGTCCGGGGTAGCCGCAAGCGAATACACGCCTTTGCCCGTGCGCACCAACGCGCCGTCGCGGACGCCGGCGCGCAACGCCCGCAAGAGCGTCGCTCGCACCTCCGTGACGACGAACGGATCGATCAAGCCTTGCCGGAGCGCGCGGTCCTGGATCACCGTCCAGTGCAGCGGCTCGCCGGACTCGCGCAGGACCGCCACGGCGGCATCGAGCGGTTCCATCAGGAGGCGGCGCGGAGCGGCGCGATCACTCGTTCGGCCAGCACGTCGAGGATGTCGGGGTCGTCGACGGCGAACGGCAGCACCGACGGCGAGATCACGAGCTCCTCGACGCCGAGCTCCTCGAACCGGCGCACGCGTTCGATGACCTGATCCGGCGTGCCCGACAACGTGTCGGCGCTCCACGTCTCCCACGTGTCGGCATCCATCGCCCCGCCGGGGAAGCGCGAGCGCCCGCGCTCGAACGCCGCTCGGGCCGTCTCCTCGTCCGCGCCGACCAGCGTGTAGAGGCCCACGGAGAGCCGGAGCGTGGACGGATCACGCCCGGCCGACTCGAACGCGACGCGCGCGGCGTCCGCCCGTGCCGCGTAGTTGTCCGGATCCACGCGCCACACGACGTTCCATCCGTCGGCGTACTTCGCGATGAGCCGGAGCAACCTCGGCCCGCCCTTCCCGCCGACCCAGACCGGCACTCGCCCGTTCACCGGGGCCGGGCGCAGCAACGCATCGTGCAGCGTGGTCTTCGAGCCCTCGTATGTCACCGGCTCTCCGGACTGCAGCGCCGACAGCGCCGCGAGTGCGTCCTCGAGCGCCGCGAACCGCTCCCCGATCGTTCCGAACGGGAACCCGAACGCGTCGAACTCCTCCTGGAGCCATCCCGCGCCGAGCCCCAGGTCCAGGCGGCCGCCGGAGAGCCGGTCGATCGTCACGGCCATCTTCGCCAGGAGGGCCGGGTGGCGGAACGGCGCGCAGATCACCAGGGTCCCCAGCCGGACCCGCGACGTGATGGCCGCGAGCGCCGCCAACGCCGTCATCGGCTCGATCCCCGGGATGGGGGTTGGATCCCCGCCGTAGCGCGCGAATGTGTAGAAGAAGTGGTCGGACAGCCACACGGAGTCGAATCCCAGCTCCTCGGCGCGGCGGGCCCACGAAGCGGTCGTCTCGAACCCGACCTCTCCGCTCGGGAGCGAGAACCCGTACTGCGGCAACGCCAACCCGAAACGCATGTGAGCGAGGATACGACGGCGTCGACAGCCGTCAGGGCGACGGCGTGGTGATGGACGGGCGCGGTGACACGCTCCCGTGCAGGACGAGGTTGCCGTCCTTGTCACGGACCTCGACCCCAACGTAACGCGAGAGATCCACCTCGAACTGCGTCGACAGGATCGCGCCGCCGCCGGTGTCGAGCGCCTTGATCCGCCCCACGCGCAACCGCCGGCCACCTTCGCCGGTGAGGAAGACGCGGAACGGGAGGGCGCCCTTGGCGGCTGTGGCCTCGAACCCGTTGACCATCACGATCGCGATGTCTGGGATGGTGGGCGACACGAGGGTCAGAGCGGATCCCGCCGCGGTTGCTCCACGCGTGTCGCTCTCGAGCGTTCCCAGGAACACCTCGTTGTCCGGATCCTTGAACTCTGCGCTGTTGAGGACCTCCTCCCGGAACAGCGCGATGGCATCCTGCTGCCCCTGTCGCGCCGCCCTCGTCAGGTCCTCGAACCGTGCGGCGCGCCCGGCCATGACGGCTCCCCAGCCGAGCCCCGACACCGCGAGCATCCCGGCGACTGCCAGCGTGACGGCCAACCGACCGCGACGCGCGACCGGAAGCGGGCGCTTGGTCGCCACCGCCTGCACGTTCTCCACGACACGATCCTCGAGGTCGGGCGCGGGCTCGGCGGGGGCGAGCGCGAACGCGAACGTCGCGGCGGCTCGATCCAGCTCCCCCGCCTCCTTCCGGCACGCGGCGCACCATGCGAGGTGCCGGTCGAGCGCCAGCCCGTCGTCGACGGGCACGGCGCCGAGCGCACGTTCCGTGAGTCGGTCGCGAACGGCGGTGCAGTTCACGACGGCTCCTTACCCTCGTTCGCGCGACGGACCTTGATCAATGCGGCTCGCAGACGGGTCTTCACGGTTCCGAGCGGGATCCCGTCGGCCTCCGCGATCTCCCGCGCCGTGAGGCCGCGGAAGTACGCGCGCGCGAGCAGCCGGCGCTCGGCGTCCGAAAGCGACTCCAAAGCGCGGATCGCGGCGTCGCGCTCCAAGACCACGGCACTCTCGTCGATCCCCGCCCGCTCCGGGACCTCGTCGACGAGCACCAGCGTCGGGCGGGTCACGCCGGTCTCGCGACGCAGCCGGTCCACGGCGAGGTTGTGTGCGATGGTCATCAGCCAAGTGGACAGGCGGCCGCGGGTGGCGTCGAACCGCGCCGCCTTGCGCCAGGCCGTCAGGAAGACGTCCTGGGTGAGCTCCTCGGCCGCCTCGCGCGTGCCGAGCAGCCGCAATCCGAGCGTATAGACCGGTCGTCCGAACCGTGCGTAGATCGCGCGGACGGCGACGTCGTCACCTGCGAGCAGCCCTTCCACCAGTTGTTGTTCCTCTCGCGGGAGGAGTGGTCCGTCGTGCCGAGCCTGCAATCGCTCTTCCCTTCGGTATACGCGGGGCGGGTTCTGCGCGGCTTTCGGGTGCCGACCGCTCGATTATCGGCCTCCTTGCACGAAGCTGCACGTCTCTCGCTCCGAGGCGTAGGCTGGCCGTATGCACACGCGGTCGTGGATCACCCGGCTGCTGATCCTCACGGCTTGTCTGTCCTTCGGCCTGGTCGCGACCTGGTCGGCGCAGGCTCAGAGCGCGAGCACCATCGTGAGCCTGCGCCTGGACGGCGTCGTCGATCCGTTCATCGCCGACTACCTCCGCGGCGCCATCGAGGAAGCGAACGACGACGGAGATCCGGCGATCCTCCTGCAGATCGACACACCAGGCGGGCTCGGGTCCTCGATGCGAGAGATCACCCAGGCGATCCTCGGCTCCGAAGTGCCGGTGATCTGCTACGTGGCGCCCGAGGGCGCCCGGGCGGCGTCGGCCGGAGCCTTCGTCCTGATGTCGTGCCCGGTCGCCACGATGGCCCCGGGGACCAACGTCGGCGCGGCCACGCCGGTCGGCGTCTCGGGGCTCACGCTGCAACGCAAGGTGACGGAAGACGCCGTGGCCTCGATCGTGGCCATGGCCGAGACCTACGGACGCAACGTCGACGTCGCGGAGTCGTTCGTCCGCGACGCCACGAGCATCAGCGCGTCTACGGCCTTGAGAGAGAACGTGATCGATCGCATCGAGCCGAGCGTGGACTCGCTCCTCGCGGGGGTGAGCGGCACGACCGTGACGCTCGGCGACGGCTCGGCGACCACGCTGCCCGATCTCACGGGCCTCGAGCTGCGTGAGCGCTCGATGTCCCCGGGCGTTGGCTTCCTGCATGGGCTGCTCGATCCGGACCTCGCGTTCATCTTCTTCTGGCTCGGGCTGCTGCTGATCATCATCGAGCTCATCGTTCCCGGCCACATCTTCTCGGGGACGGTCGGCACGATCCTCCTACTGACCTCGTTCGCCGCGTTCGGGGCTCTTCCCGTGCGGCTGATCGGCGTCGCGTTCCTGGTCGCGTCCGTGATCTTCTTCGTGCTGGAGGTGAAGGCTCCCGGCCTGGGTATCTGGTCGCTCGCCGGCTTGGGCTCACTGGTGGCGGGAGGGCTCTTCCTCTACGACGGCTCCGGTGGGGTCCGGGTGTCTCCCTGGGTGCTGCTCGCGGTCGCGGCCGTGGTCGCGACCTTCTTCGGCGTGGTCGTCTCCAAGCTGCTCTCGATCCGCCATCTCCCCCCGGCCCCCCATGGCGCCGACGCGCTCATCGGGCAGGAGGGCGTGGTGCTCGGGGCGGGCCTCGGCCCCCACGGGGTCGTCCGGGTGGCCTCGGAGGAATGGCGTGCCGTGTCGTCATCGGGCCCGTTGCCGCGGGACACGCGGATCCGTGTCATGGGGCTCGACGGGTTGGTGCTCACCGTGGAGCCGTTGATCGACGAGCACGTGCCGGCCTCCGCGCCGGCGGAAGGAGGAACCACCGGATGAACTACGTGTTGCTGATCTTGCTCGCGGTCGTGGTGATCCTGATCGTCTCGTTCCTCGCGGCCGCCATCAAGGTCGTCCGCGAATACCAGAGACTGGTCGTGTTCCGCCTCGGACGGGTCCTGGGGAACAAGGGCCCGGGACTCGTGATCCTGATACCGCTCGTCGACCGCGCCGTATCCGTCGATCTCCGCGAGTTCTATCTGGAGATCCCGCACCAGTCGGCCATCACGGAAGACAACGCCTCGATCTCGATCGACTTCATCGTCTTCAACAAGGTGATGGATCCGCAGATGTCGGTCCTCACGGTCGGGAACTTCGCGGGCGCCGCGCAGAACATCGCGGCGACGACGCTCCGCTCGGTGGTCGGCGACATGTCGCTCGACGACGTGCTCGCCAAACGCGAGCAGATGAACGAGGTCCTGCGGACGAAGCTGGACGAGGTGACCGAGCGTTGGGGCGTGAAGGTCACCAACGTCGAGATCCGCGAGATCATCCCGCCGCCGGCCGTCCAGGAGGCCATGACCCGGCAGATGTCGGCCGAGCGCACGCGACGCGCGGTCGTCACCGAGGCCGAGGGTGCCAAGCAGGCCGCGGTCACGGTCGCCGAGGGCAATAAGGCCGCCGCTGTGCTGAACGCCGAGGGACAGAAGCAGGCCGCCATCCTGAACGCCGAGGGCGATCGGCAGGCGGCGATCCTGCGGGCCGAGGGCTTCTCGCTCGCGCTCGACAAGATCAACGAGGTCGCGAACGTCGTGGCGACGAACACGATGAGCCTGCAGTACCTCGACGCGCTGAAGCAGATCGGTTCGTCACCGTCGTCGAAGATTGTCGTGCCGATGGAGCTCGCCGGCCTCGCCGCCGGCGTCGTCGCGCTCGCGGAGCAAGCCGGAGGGAACGGGAAGCCTCCCCCCGCGGACGGCTGAACCCGACGGATACGACCCACCTCATGACGAACGGCGCCGGAACCCCGGCGTCGTTCGTGGTGTACGGGTGACGTAGGTGGGATCGGGCATGCGTTCCGTGGAGGGCCGACCACTGGAGGACGCCGAGCTCGTCGATCTCGCCAGGGACGGCGACGTCCATGCGTACGAGGAGCTGGTGGCGCGGTACCAGGCCATCGCATACCGCGTCGCGTGGCTCGTCGCCCGCCAGGCGGGTGAGGCGGAAGACGCTGTACAGGAGGCCTTCGTGAAGGCGTACTACGCGCTGCCTCGGTTCCGACCCGGCGCGCCGTTCCGGCCGTGGCTCCTTCGGATCGTGGCGAACGAGGCGCGCAACCGCGTCCGTTCGTCGCGTCGTCGTGAGGGGCTCGTCCTGCGGGCGGTCGCGGCCGATCCGGGGGGCGCGGCCCCGTCCCCCGAGGCCGCGGCTCTGGAACGCGAGGACGCGCAGGCGCTCACCCGTGCGATGGAGCGCCTGCGCGAATCGGATCGGCTCGTGATCGCCTACCGCTACCTGTTCGAGCTGTCCGAGTCCGAGATGGCCGACGCGCTCGGCGTCCGGCCGGGAACCGTCAAGTCCCGTCTGTCGCGGGCGCTCGGACGGCTCCGGACGGAGCTCGAGACCTCCGGGGAGATGACGAGATGACGGAACGGCTGCGACGGCTCGACGACGACGCGCTCGGGCGCGCGCTGACCATGACCGCACGCGACATCGAGTGGCCCGCCGCACCCGACGTGGTAGGCGAGGTGTACCGCCGGCTCCGCGATCACGAGCGTCATCCGTCGCTCGCCCGGCCGCGGCTGTCGATATCCCGTCGCCGGCGCACGCTGTTGCTCGTCGTTGCCGCGGTGGTGCTCCTGGCGGCGGCGGCCGTCGCCGCGAAGGTCGTGATCGATCTCGGCGCGCTCACGATCGAGACGATCCCCGGTCGTCCGACGGCGTTGCCGTCGCCGGTCGCGAGCGGCCCGACGCTCGGGCATCCGGCGACGCTCGAGGAAGCGGAACGTGAGGCCGGGTTCGCCGCGGAGGTGCCCGAGGCGCTGGACGCGCCCAGCGGGGTCTGGGTCGACACGGCGCAGGAAGGGGCCAGGATCCTGCTGGCGTGGTCGGCGGACGGGGTCCTCCCGGCGATCGACGGCCTCCCGTGGGGCGCGGTCCTCTACGAGTTCCGCGGCCAGATGGAGCAGGCGTCGAAGAACGTGTTCATGGACGGGAACACGTTCGAGGACGCCAAGGTGGGCGGGCACGACGCGATCTGGATCACCGGCGAGCACGAGCTCGACGTGGTGACGGACGAGGGCACCTACGCCCGCTACCGGGTCACGGGCAACGTCTTGGTGTGGGCGAACGATGGGATCGTGCTGCGGCTCGAGACCTCCCTCGACCAGGCGGCCGCCGTCCGGGTCGCCGAGAGCATCCTCGCCTGACCGGTTCGATCGGACCCTGTTCGGGAACCATCGCCCGGAACGGGGTGTAGTCGTGGCGAGAGAACGTCGGTTCCGACGAGAGGAGACGTGGATGAGGTCTCACGCGATCAAGATCGGCGTCGTCGCGGCCGTCGCGAGCGCGACCCTGTGGGGAGGCAGCGGCATCGCCTCTGCCGGCGGCGGATGCCACGCGAGCGGTATGACCACGGGGCGGGGAACCACGGTCGACCTGTCGGATATGTGTTTCGACTCGACCGTGCTGTACGTGGAGCGGGGAGCGGACGTCACATGGACGAACCGAGACGCGATGGCACACGTCGTCGTGGGCGTCGCCGACTCGTGGGGCGATCCGGGTCTGACGCTGTACGAAGGCGACACCGTGAGCTACCGGTTCGACGATGACGGCGTCTACCCGTACGCCTGTTGGATCCACCCGGGGATGATCGGCGCGATCGTCGTCGGCGACGGTGTCGGCTCGGACCTGGGCGCCGTCGTGCCCGTGGCCGAAGCGGGCGACGCCCCATCGACGCAGGGGGTGTCGGCCGGCGCCGTCCAGGACGGGAACGTCGACGCCACCGTCATCTGGGTCGCCGGAGCCGTGCTGCTGATGGCGGGGCTGGGCGGGGGGTTCGCGATCGCGGCGCGGAGCCGTCGGAAGGGAGTCCTCGCCGGCTAGGCCGAGTGAGAGGGGCTCAGAGCCTCCACGGTCACGGTCATGCCCGCCTGCTGCAACGCCAGCATGAAGTCGTGCTGCGACGAGACGTTCTTCATGGCCGACTCGATGGTGACCTTGCCGTCACGCACCAGGTTCAGCAGGTACTGGTCGAACGTGATCATCCCGTAGAACGCTCCGTCCGCGATGACGTCCTTGATCTCGGCGGTGAGATCCGGATCGGCGATCCGCTCCGCGACCCGACCGGTGTTGACCATGATCTCGAGCGCCGGGATGCGTCCGCCGTCGACGGTGGGCACCAGACGCTGGCAGATGATGCCACGCAACGTCCCGGCGAGCGCCAGGCGCACCTGTTTCTGCTGGTGTGGCGGGAAGAAGTCGATCACGCGGTTGACCGTCTCGGTCGCGTCGACCGTGTGGAGCGTCGACATGACCAGGTGACCGGTCTCGGCCGCCTGGATCGCCGCGCGAACGGTCTCCGTGTCGCGCATCTCACCGATCAGGATCACGTCGGGGTCCTGACGGAGAGCTGCACGAAGCGCCGCCAGGAAGTCGTCGGTGTCGGTGCCCACCTCGCGCTGATTGATCGAAGCCACCTTGTCCGAATACAGGACCTCCACCGGGTCCTCGACGGTCACGATGTGCACCGCCTTGGTCTCGTTGATGTGCTCGATCATCGCGGACAGCGTGGTGGTCTTGCCCGAGCCCGTCGGGCCGGTGACGAGGATCAAGCCCCGGTGCTCCTCGGCGATCTGCCGGATCGAATCGGGGAGCCCCACCTCGGCGAAGGTGGGCCCGCCGAAGCTCAGACGGCGAAGCACCATGCTGGTGGATCCACGCTGGTGAAACACGTTGGTGCGGAAACGACCGACGTCGGGCACCGAGTAGGCGAAGTCGGTCTCGCCGTGGTTCTCCAGCCGGTCACGGCGGTTGGCCGGCACGATCGCATCGGCGATCGCGTCCGTCTCATCGCGGGTGAGCGGCGCGCGGTCCAAACGGACCAGGCCGTCCGGCATCCGGTACATCGGGGCGGATCCCACCTTGACGTGAAGATCCGATCCTTCGCTCTTGAGCAAACCCGCGAGCCAGCCTTTGAACTCCTCCACGATCGGTTCGGTCACGTCGTCCACCAAGCTCTCTTTCGATATGAGGTGCGAACCGCCGCTCCGGCTCGCCCTCTACTCATCGTCCTGGGAACGCCTTGACTTCAGTCTCTTTTTTCCGAAGGAGTCGTTCGAGGGGGTGTGAGGGCGCCTCAGGCACCGCGCGCGACCAGCCGGCACACGGCCGATCGATCGGCGAGCGGCTCGAACTCCGTCAGTCGGAGCGAGGGCCGTGACGCGCCGAGCATGCCTTCGAGGAGCCCTCGGTGCACCGAGCAGACCAGCTCTCGGTGCTCGTCCAACAGGTCGCGGAACGGGCAGTCCCTGAGCGAGATCTCCACGGTCTTGGCGCTCCGCCGGCGGAAACGCGGATCGAAACCAGCCTCGGCCAGCGCCTCCTGGAGCACGGCGAGATTCGGACCAGATGGCCCGCGAGCTCCGGGACGGGGAACGCTCCGCCCGACCAGGTACGCGCCCCACTCGCGGGCCACGGTCTCGGCGCGATCGAGCTGCCGCTTGCCGCCGATCAATCCCGCGAGTATCTCGCCGAGCAGGCGGTAGTCGCGCCCCTCCCGCTCCTCGCGAGCGACCGCGGTGTACATCACCTGGGGACGACCGACCGTCGCCCCCCGGTGGACCTCGCTCGCCGCGAGGCCGGCCTCCTCCAGCCGCCGGAGGTGGGGCCGGAGCGTGTTCGGGTGCAACGACAGGCGCGTGGAGAGCTCGCGGACCGACACCGGCCTGCCCGACAGCCGAAGGTAGCGATAGAGCCGATACCGGGTATCGTCGGCGAGCGCCTTGTAGATCTCGATGGGTGCTGGGTCGGGCATGTGGGCAGCCTCGCCGTATGATGGATTTCCACGGTTCACACCGTGTCAACCTAGCTTAGAGCCTGAGAGGACGCGATGGTCACCGAAGCGCAGGTCCGCGAAGCACTCCGCAACGTGCTCGACCCCGAGATCGGCAGGCCGATAGAGGACATCGGCATGCTCCGCGGCATCGCGATCGAAGGTAGCGAGGTTCGCGTCGACGTCCTGATCACGATCGAGGGCTGCCCGCTGAAGGACCGCATCACGAACGACGTGACGGCGGCGGTGAAGCCGCTCGACGGTGTCGAGCGCGTGACGGTCGATCTGTCGCCCATGACGCAGGAGCAGCGCGAGACGCTCGTGCAGCAGCTCCGGGGTGGCAACGCCGCGGCTCCACAACAGCAGTCGAAGATCTCGTTCCCGTCGTCCACGGCGATCATCGCGGTGGCGTCGGGAAAGGGTGGCGTCGGCAAGTCGAGCGTCACCGTGAACCTCGCGTGCGCGCTCGCGGCGGAGGGACACCGGGTCGGCGTCCTGGACGCGGACGTGTGGGGGTTCAGCATCCCGCGGATGCTCGGCGTCCAGGGGAAGCCCGTGGGCTTCAACGACATGATCCTGCCGCTCGAGGGGCACGGCGTGAAGGTGATCTCGATGGGGTTCTTCGTGCCGGAGGAGACGCCGGTGATCTGGCGCGGCCCCATGCTGCACAAGGCGATCGAGCAGTTCCTGGGCGACGTGTACTGGGGCGACCTCGACTTCCTGCTCTGCGACCTTCCGCCGGGCACGGGCGACGTTTCGATCTCGCTCGCGTCGTTCCTCCCGGGCGCGTCGATGCTGGTGGTGACCACGCCGCAGGAGGCCGCACGCAAGGTCGCCGAGCGCGCCGGGAAGATGGCGGAGCGCACCAACCTCCGGCCGATCGGCGTGATCGAGAACATGAGCTACTACGTGTGCCCCCACTGCGGCGGGCGGGACGACATCTTCGGAACGGGCGGCGGCCAGGAGGCCGCCGACACCCTGAGCGTGCCGCTGATGGCGCAAGTGCCGCTGGTACCGGCGCTCCGGGCGGGCGGCGACAGCGGATCGCCGATCGTGGTGACCGATCCCGATGCCCCGGCCTCCGTGGCGCTGCGCGAGTCCGCCCACGCAGTGGCGCGTGCCACCAAGTCCAAGGTCGGGAAGCCGCTCACGCTGATGACCAATGCCCCGGTGGGCGCCGGTGCCGGTCACGGCGGGCATGACCACGCCGGCCACCAGCACTAGTCTGTGCCGGACTAGCTTGCAGCGGGGTCGGTCGACACTCCTTCCGGCTGCGATCGCGATGCCTTGAACACGCGGAACAACAGCAGCAATGACGGCGCGACGAGCGCCGCACCGATCGCGAGCCCGAGCGCGATCGGGCCCAGCGACGACTTCGGCGCGGCCGCTTCAGCCGCGGTGAGGTCCGGGACGATCAGGTACGGCCATTGCGCCACGCCCCAACCCACGACCACCGATGCGACGGCAACGGCCGCGCCCGCGCGCGCGATGCGCTCTCGCCGCCGATAGGTCGCCCCCAGCGCCACCACGCCGGCTCCCGCCGAGAGCGCGACGAACGGCCATCCATCCTCGAGCATGCCGTGCCACAGGATCGGCGCGTCGGCGCGAACGACGAGCAGGCCGATCCCCGCGAGCGCTCCGGCGACAACTCCGGCGCCCAACGCTCGCCGGCGGAACCGGCCCTCCAGCTCCTGATCGCCGTGCTGCACCGCCTCCACGGTCAGGTACGTGGCGGCGAGGAAAGCGCACATCACCAGCGACAGCGGTCCCGCCACCCACGAGAGGGGCCCCGTCCACGCCCCCACGAGGTCGGCGTGAACGGTGTCCCCATCGATGCGGATCCTCCCCGACGCGATCGCCGCGGCGCTCATCCCCAGCGCGACAGGTGTCACGAGCGACGCGATGCCGAACACCCGCGTCCACACCGACCGCCATCCCGTGCCGGGCTCACCGTACGCGCGGAACACGAACGCCGCGCCACGCATGACGATCCCTGCGATCGCGATCCCGAACGGCAGGTACAGGGCCACACCGAGCGCGGCGAACGCGGATGGGAAGCCCGCGAACAGAGCCGTGACCACGAAGATGAGCCAGACGTGGTTCGCCTCCCACACGGGTCCGATCGCCGCGGAGATCAGCGAACGCTCGCGGTCGCTCGTGGGCCCGTGCGCCAACAGGTCCCACACCCCACCACCGAAGTCGGCGCCTCCGAGCAGCAAGTACAACGTCAACCCAGCGCCGATCGCGAGCAGCACGGCCACCTCCAGCGCGGTGGCACTCATGTGGCTTCCTCGGTCGTCTCGATGCCCCGCGGCTTCCGCGCGAGCTGGATCAGGAGCCACGAGCATGCGGCACCCAGCAGCACATACGTGCCCACGGTCGCGATCAGCCACCACACGATGCCTCCCCGCGTGGTCACCGCGTCGGCCGTCCGCAACTGGCCGTAGACGATCCACGGCTGGCGCCCGACCTCGGTCACGATCCATCCGGCCTCGAGCGCGATGAACGCGGCGGGGCCCGCGATGGCCACCGCGCGCAGGAACCAGCGGCCGTTGGGCAACGCCCGACGGCCGCGTCGCCACCACCCCCCCAGCGCCCACACGCCCAGGCCGAGGAGCGCGAACCCGATCCCCACCATCGCCTGGAACGCCAAGTGGACCAACACCGTGTTCGGCCGGTCCGCAGGCGGCACCTCTTTCAGACCCTGCACCACCGCATCCGTGTCGCCGTAGGCGAGCCACGACAGCGCTCCCGGTATCCGGATCCCCAGGACGGTCTCCTCCCGGCCGGGGAGCGGGATCCCACCGATCGTGAGAGGGGCGTTCGCGGTGGTGTTCCACAGCCCCTCCATCGCGGCGAGCTTCATCGGCTGCTGCTCGGCCACCAACCTCGCGGCCAGATCCCCCACGAACACCTGCACCGGCGCGAGCACGAGACCGAGCGTCAGCCCGACCGCCAGCGCTCGACGGTGATAGGTGTCTCGACGCCCCTTCAGCATGCCGACCGCGTACACCGACGCGATCGTGAGCCCGGTCGCCATGTACCCCGCGAGGATCATGTGGGTCGTCATGACCGGCGTCGACGGGTTCAACATCGCGCGGATCGGCTGCACGTCGACCACCTTCCCGGCGGCGCTGAGCTCGAAGCCGACCGGCGATTGCATCCACGAGTTCGCGGTGACCACGAACCATGCACTCGCCACTCCCCCAAGCACGACCGGCCACCCAGACAGCCAATGCCGCCACGGCGAGAGCTTGTCCCACCCGAAGAGGTAGATCCCGATGAAGATCGCCTCGATGAAGAACGCGAACGCCTCGAGGGCGAACGGCAGCCCGATCACCGATCCCCAGCGGCCCATCAACCCCGGCCAGAACAGCCCGAGCGCGAACGACAGGACCGTGCCGGAGACCGCGCCGATCGCCACGAGGATGCCGAGCGCCTTCGCCCAGCGACGCGTAAGGGCCATCCACACGTCGTCGCGTCTGCGGATCGCGAGGAACTCCGTGAACACGAGCAATAGCGGCAGGCCGATCCCGAGCGCCGCGAACACGATGTGGAACCCGAGAGCGACGGCCATCTGCATCCTGGCCGCCTGCAGCGATGTCAGCGCAAGCCCGATGGGATTCACCTCGAGGATCCGGGACTGCATCGTGTCACGACCCGGAACAACCCCATGCGACTAGGTGGGGCCGATCGCTTCTTCCGGTTCGCCGTTCTGGCCGGCGTCTTCCTCGTCGTGGGGACGGCCGCGAGCCTGGACTGCCCACCAAATCAGGATCCCGGCTGAGATCGTCGCGACCGTCAGCGCCGTCCACTGGCTCCCGGTGAACGGCCCGAACCGCTTGTCGATCCGAAGCGAGTCCTCGAGCAGCCGGCAGGCCCCGTAGTACAGGCCGAACGTCAACGTGATGACGCCCTCGCGCCTGGGCTTCTTGAACAGGTTCCATAGGATCGCGAACAGGACCCAGGCGAGGAGCATGTCGTAGAGCGCCGTCTGGTGAACGCCCACGCCGGTCGCCAGGACCGAGCCGTTCACGTCGAGGAGCTTCGCGCCCGAGCGTTGGATCTCCTCGAGATGCCCTCCTTGCAGCGACGCCTGACACACACCGTCCACGCAGTTGAACGGTGGCGCGAGGTTGCCACCGTGATACGTCCACGCGAGCAACCAGCTCGTGGGCTTGCCCAGGTGGTCGCCGATGATCAGGTCGCCGATCCGCCCGATGCCGATCCCCATGGCGAGCGCCGTCGCGGCCGGGTCCATGACCTGGAAGAAGCGGTATCCGTACGTGTGCATACGCCGGATGTTGATCACGATCGCGCCGGTGATACCCCCCAGCAGCGAGATGCCGCCCTTCCACACGTAGAGCCATTCGAGCGGACTGTCGAACTCCGAGACGTGCGCGATCACATAGGCCACACGCGAGCCGACGATCGCGCCGATCAGCGCCCAGAAGAGCATGGTGCTGATGTGTTCCGCGGAGACGCCGCGTCTGATGCCGATCCGTCCGAGGAGCCAGCCGCCGATCATGAAGCCGAGCGCGATCCCCAGCCCGTGCGGCGAGATGGCGAACGCGTCGCCGAAACGGAAACGGTCGAGGACCGGCCAACCGACGGAGGCGAGGCCAAGAGAGGAGAAGGAGGTCAGCACCGCGAGCGAGTCTACCGGTGGTGCCTCACGAACGCCGGGGCCACAGACTCGCGATCGCACGACCGATCAGGAGTCCGCTGACCACGTCGGAGGGATAGTGGACGCCGACGTACACGCGGGACGCTGCGACCGACAATCCGAGCCCGCCGAGCCCCGTCCTGGCGGCCGCCCCCAGCTCCAGGTCGCGCGCGACGACCGTGGTGAACGCGGTGAGCACGGCCGGATGGCTGCTCGGCCACGACGACGCCTTCGGGCGGCCGACAAGCAGGCGCGTGCCCTCGGCGTCGGCCTCGTACGGACGTGAACGGTTGGCCACCTTCTTGAGCCCCTGCCCGGCGAGCCACGCAACCCCCGCGGCGGCGAACGCGTTCGCCGCCGCTCGACGGCGGCCCGTGAGCGCGAGGACCCCGGCGGCGCCGGCCGCCGCCCCGATCGAACCCAGCTCGGTGACCCCGGTGAAGAACCGATCCGGTCCCTCTCCCCGGTCGCGGTTCCCCTCGCCGAAGAGCTCCGCGTCGACCTCGCGACCTTCCTTCCCGGACGACCATCGGCCGAGCGACATGGCGGCGCCGACCAGGGTCGTTCCGAGGAAGATGTTCCGCAGCTTCATGGCCGGCCGATGATATGCGACCATCGCATCGCCGAGCCCGGAGACGAAGGGAGGCCACGATGCACAGCCACGTCGCAGGGAAGATGCCGCCGGGTGATCCCGATGAGCCGATCCGCCGGGGTTCGACGACCAAGTGGGTCGTGCTCGCCGTCCTCGCGGTCCTGATCCTGTTCTTCGTCCTGCAGAACCGCGACCGGGCGAACGTCGACTTCCTGTTCTGGGACGCGGACCTGCGCCTGTGGGTCGCTCTCCTGTTCGCGGCGGGGCTCGGCTTCGTCGCGGGCGTGATCCTGGGCCGCATCACCAAGGGGAGGCGGCACGAGCGCTAGCCGGCTTCGATCTCGCGCTTCTGGGCGAGCACACCGCGTTTCAGCGCCATCTGCGAACCCCCCAACGCCTGGATGCCTTGCGCGCCGATCCCGCCGAACGGTCCACGGAACCGGTAGGAGATCTCGTGACGCAGCACGCTTCGTTCGTACGGCAGCGAGGCGATCGCCGTCGTGACGGTCGCCGCCAACAGCCCCGACAACCGGATCGTCGCTCGCCACGGCGGCTCCCATTCGATGACCTCGGCGTCCACCGTGGTCCGCAGCGACATGAAGCGCATCACCACCCGGTAGCGAACGCCGAGACCGAGCCCTCCCTCGGGGACGTCGACAGACTCGATGTGCTTGTCCCAGTGCGGGAGGTTCGCGGGATCGCTCGTGACCTGCCAAACACGCTCAGGCGATGCGTCGATCTCGACGGAGAACTCGATGGTCGTCACGCGACCGCGAAACTCCCGCTGGACCATCCCTTCCACCAGACGAGACGAGCGGGCGCGATGCGGATGAGCGCACCTGCCTCCGGATCGATCGACGTCGCGAGCGCTCGCGCGGTCTTCGCGCCGGAGCCGAGGCCGTCCAGCACGTGGATCGCTCCCCCACCTTGGACCATCGCGCCGACCATGTCCCGGGCGCGCCACGCGGATGCACGATCCAGCGTGAGAGAGACCGGCGCGTCGGGGCCAACGCCCGCGAGCGCGAGCGTCTCGGCAGGCAGCGCGGCGTAGAGCGAGCCGCCTTCGACGCTCCACCGCGCCGGCACCACGACCGGCCCGCGCTCTCCGGCGAGGGTCAGCGCCGCATCGCCTCCGGCGCCGAGCTCCCTCCGGACATCCCCGGGCAACGAACCGAGTGGATCCTCCGCGCCCTTGCTCGAGCGGAAGGTCTTGTGGGACAAGGCCTCTCCGCCCCACCGTCCGCGGCCCTCCTGGACGCCGTCCTCACCGAGCAACGCGGTCCGCTCGAGTTCGATGCCGACGAACACCCGTCCGGGTGGCGTCCACGCGAACGGAACCTGGCGCGCGTCGATCGCGTACCCCGCGAAGAACTTCGCGTTCTTCCTGCTGAACCCCGCGCCGGCGCGCGCGATCGACGTGGCGCTCGCGACCGCCGAGCTCCACGTGCTGCGATCCAGCGCGTCGTAAGAGTGGGCGGTGCCCGTGAACGTCACGGAGAGCTCGCCGAACCGCACCAAGCCCGCCACGGCCGGATCGAGCTTCCACGCGCGTGCCTTGACGGACCTGCGCGACGTGGTCAGCCAGACGCGACCACCGGCGTACGCGAACACGAGCGGCGTGCAGTGCGGGCCTCGCGGCGTGGACGATGCGACGGCGCAGAACGATCCCTGTTCCAGGACCTGCTGCACCGCCGTCGACAGGAAGCTCACTCCGCGCGCCCTCCTCGCCCGGCTCCCGGCGGGAGCGCGAGCATCAGACCCGTCCAGAGCATATGGCTGAGCAGGCTCGCGAGCACCCCGCCGGACCACACCGCGAGTCCTGTCCAGAGGGCTCCCCCCACCACCGCTCCCGCGATGATCGGCCGGCTCCCACTCGCGAGGTTCGCCCCCACGTACGCGAGCCAGGTCCATGCGCCCGCCGCGGCGGCCACGAGCGACTCGTCCAAGCGCGCCTGGAACAACCCGCGCCAGAACAGCTCCTCGGCCGGCACCAGGATCAGCAGCGACAGCGCGAGCGACTCGCCGAGCGAGACCTCGGCCGCCTCCTGATACTTCTCGACGACGTCGCGGCGGAACGGCTCCCACCGCCCTGCGACCGCCACGAACACGCGCGTGGCGACGTAGAGCGCGAGCCCGCTCGCCAGCCCGACCACGAGCGCGGTCCCGTCGCCCACCCGGGTCGCGGCGATCGGATGCCGCGCCAGCGCGGCCGCGACGCCCATCGCCAGCAGGATCGGCGGCATCAGGCGCCAGACCATGACGCGCCGCATCGCGACGAGACGCCAGCCGATCGCCTCCGCCAGCGCGCCGAACACCATCACCGCGGTCTGCATCCGCTACCCCGGCAGGAACCGGACCTTCACGGCGACCTCCGCCGTGAACGCCGTGACGACGGCAAGATAGAAGAAGCCCGTCGCGGATTGCACGGCCGACGCGCGGGTCCCACGTAACGTGGCTTTCACCATCACCGCGATCAACGCGGTCGTTCCCACCATGCCGAGCGCGATCCACGGCGCGAGCGCGCCGGCGGTGAGGAGCGGGTTGAACGCCTCGGACGATCCGACGCCGCTGAACCCACCCGAGATGACCGCGATGGCCTCGACGACGACGGCCGCGAGCATGATGCGTGTCGCGCGCTCGATCGGCGTTCGGCTGAGCCCTCGATCCGTGAGGTACCAATGGCCGAGCAGCAGCCCGTCGAGCACCGAGCCCAGGAACGCCGCGCCGGTAAGCAGCTCGAACAGCGCGAGCACCTGGTTCTGCCGGCCGGTCGCCGACATCGCAACCAGCACCGCGATCGCGACCGGCACGGAGAGGAACCCCACGCCGCGTGCCGCGGGGTTCTGCTTGAGGAGTTGGAGCGCCGTCCATACGGCCGTGACGATCAGGCTCGCGAGCGTCAGGCGGACGCTCCACGTCCCGGCGTCGTCACCGGCGATCGCTCCGGCCGCGGCGGCGCGCCACGCGGCGAACGCCACGATCGTGAGGATCACGCCCGTGAGCGTGAAGTACCCGCGCTTCACCTCACGCCAGAGTGGGGTGTACCAGAGGAACGCCGCCGAGCCGGCCACGGTCTCCGCCAGCACGAGCGCCATCACCCCCGCCGAACCGGTCACCTACCCCCCTCAGGCATACGGTCGTACAGCGTACCGGCAGCCCGCAACCGGGGAGGCAGCCTTCCTTACGCACGGTGCCGGGTACGCTGGCGCGTCATGAACGACTGGCGGTCCTACGACGAGGTCGCGGAGGCGTACGAACGCGTTCACGCTCCGCGGCTCTCCGAGGTTGCCCGCGATCTTGTCGCGTTCGCCGAGATCGGCGAAGGGACGAAGGTGCTGGATGTGGGCACCGGGACCGGCGTCGCAGCGCAAGCCGCGGCCGACGTCGGGGCTCGTGCGGTGGGCATCGACCCTTCGGTCGGGATGTTGGAGGTGGGACGCCGCCAACGCCCCTCGCTCTCGCTCGTCGCGGCCCAGGCGATCGACCTCCCGTTCCGCAACGGCGCGTTCGAAGCCGTGATGGGCAACTTCGTGCTCTCGCACTTCCGTCGCCCCGAGACCGCCCTCTTCGACATGATGCGCGTCCTGAAGCCCGGCGGGCGCGTGGCGCTCAGCTCGTGGTCCGACGTGAAGAACGAGCTCCAGGAGACGTGGGGTGAGCTCGTCGGCGATGTCGTCCCCAAGGAGATGCTCGAACCGGTCTGGGCCGCGGCCGCACCGGGGCACGCACGGTTCGCCGAGCGTCAGGCGGTCGAGCAGACCTTGATCGACGCGAAGCTCCGTCACGTGCATACCGAGAAGCGCCGCTTCCAGTTCCAGTACACGCAGGAGGACTACCTCGCTGGACAGGAGATCTGGGCCACCGGCCGCTTCGTCAAGGAGATGCTCGGCGACGCGGGCTGGCCGGCTTTCCAGGAGCGCATACGGACCACGTTCGCCGAGCGGTTCGCCGACCCCCTGAACGACTTCCGCGACGTGATCCTCGCGGTCGGCAGGAAGTCGTAGGTCTTCGCCTCAGGCGTCGGCCAACAGACAGGCAACCTCCGTCACCCTTTTCTCGGGGTCGGGTTCACTCCCTAGGTCGATCAGGTACACATCGAGGCGAGACTCGAACCTGTGGCCGTCCACAGGTCTCCGACATCGCCCAGCCGAAGCCCTGCTGCTCGGCCCACTGCTGCAGACATCGCGACCCGCGGGTCCTATTCCACCATCCGCTTCACATCCATCAAGAATCGCCGAGTGGCGTCGCTGGTCGACGTTCCATCGATCCGCGGTCCGATGCGTGAACGCTCTCGCCACACGACGGCATCCCGGATGAGGTTGGCGTACTCAGGCAGCGCCTCGCATGCCCATCGTGTCGCCTCTCGTTTCGACACATGCTCTCCCGTGCGCCAGGTCCGTAAACCCCGGCACATGGTGAGGATGGTGTAGGCCTGAGCGCCCTGCGTCACGAGCCCGTCGACCCGGTTCGGCCAGGAAAGGATGTGCTGACGCACCGCCTCGACGTACTCATCGTGCGAGATGACCGGCACGAGAGACGCCGCGGGCGGGCCGAACAATGCGATGCCAACTGCGCGAAGCTGATACCAGTCGATCAGCCAGCGACGGTCGACCTCGATGGCGTGGAATGGCTCCCCCGGGGAGATCCGCGCCGCCGCCGATGATTCGGTGCGGAAGGTCTCGAGCGCTCGGAACGATAGGTACACGACTTCAACTCGGTCCTCCCATTCAGGCATCTCTTCGACGATGTCCCGATGCAGGCGCTCTAGCGTCGCGAGCTGGGCTGCCGTCAGGTCCGACCCGAGGACCGCCACCGTATCGACGTCACTGATCCCGGGGTCGAAGTCGCCCGTGATCGCGGACCCGTAGAGATACGAGCCCACCAGGTCGTCACCGAGCATCCGGGTCTGGCCGTCCACAAGCCGGGTGAGGAGTTCCCGGACGCTGGCTTCACTGATTTCCATAGGCCCCATTCAAGCCTCACGATAGAAGGCGACCATCGCCTTGGAGCCAGCCGACTCCCCCACTGCATGCTCCGCGAGAAGGAGTCTGCCCGAGCAGACCTCACCTGTTCCTCAGGGCGTGCGCATACGACGAGAGGTGAGTTGCTCCCTGAGCGCGACGGCTGCTTTCGTGTCGCGGCGACTGAACGCGAGCTTGGTGCGAGAAAGAGGGTCGCTCGACACGGCATTCCCCCACTCGAACATGAGGAACCTGTGGGCAGGCACGTGGTGGGGGCGGCTGAGCGGCTCATGTTCCAGCGTGACCATGAAGCGGTGGCCGAGCGTCTGCTCGCTGAAAGAGGTCACGTCGTCGAAGTCCAGGGCGGCCTCGTTCCCTGGAGCAAGGCGGAGCCGGATGGACGTACGTGATGGTCACCGACCGGAAGCTCCGATGGGTCCCCGGCGTCAACACGGCTTGTTCCCGCCAGCGGAACGACGGGTCCGAGCTGGGGCGCGAGCCGCAGCCGTCTCTTCTGACTCAGCTGAGGTCGAGGACGCGAAAGTCCTCCGCGTGGCTCGCGCCGATCTTCTCGCCGAGATCCACGGCTTCCTTCGCCAGGAACTCCTCGAAGAACTGGATCCCCTCCGTCAGCTGGCTCTCGTGTCTGGCGAGCGCGGCGATCTTCTTGTCGAAGTAGCCCGAGACGTCCTCGATGTGGTTGGACTCGTTCGTCCATCCGAGCCACACGTCGTTCACCTCGCTGACGTCGAGACCTTCCTCCAGGTGCTCGGAGAAGTAGTGCGGGTTGCCGGCGCCCGGGAACACCGCGTCGAGGGCGATCTCGCCGGCGATGCGATGGTCCGAGTGGTTGTAGTAGCGGTTCTCGAAGAACCACGCCGTCGGATCGACCGAGACCACGGTCTCGGCTCGGACCTCGCGGATCCGGCGGATCACGGCCTCGCGGACATCCTGGGTGTTCGCGAGCTCCCCGTCGGGGATGCCCAGACTCTTCGCGCTCGACAGGCCGAGCACGTCGGCAGCGGCCTTCGTCTCGGCCAGGCGCGTCATCGCGAGCTCGGCGCGATCCCGTGACCGGTCGTTCGACCCGCGGTCGCCGTTCGTGAGCACGAGCAGGTGGACGTCCCGACCGGCCGCGACCCACTTCGCCATGGTGCCCCCCGCGGAGATCTCGGCATCGTCCGGATGGGCGTAGATCCCCAGCACCGGGCCGGTGCGAGGCGTCGGTTCGACGGCGTCGTCGGGCACGGCGGTCAGGCGCTCTGATCGAGGAGGTAGCGGACGAGCGTGCGGACCGGCACGCCGGTCCCGCCCTTCGGTCCGAGGTCACTCACCTTCTCGGCCCACGCGGGTCCGGCGATGTCCAGGTGGATCCAGGGCGTGTCGCCGACGAACTCGGCAAGGAACCAGGCGGCGCTGATGGCACCCCCGAACCGCTCGCCGATGTTCTTGACGTCGGCCACGGTGGAGTCGATCAAGCGGCGGTAGTCGCCGTAGAGCGGCAGCTGCCACATGGTCTCTCCCACCGCGTCGCCGGCCGCCCCGATGTCGCCGAACAGCGCGTCGTCGTTGCCCATGGCGCCGGTGATCTGATCGCCCAGCGCGACCATGCACGCGCCCGTGAGCGTGGCGGTGTCGATGATCACCTTCGGCTTCTTCTCGGCCAGGTAGGCGAGCGCGTCGGCCAGGACGAGTCGTCCCTCGGCATCGGTGTTCAACACCTCGGACGTCGTTCCGCCGCGGTGCGTCAAGACGTCGCCCGGCTTCGTGGCGGAACCGCTCGGCATGTTCTCCGACGACGGGATCGCCGCGATCACATTGATCTTGGGCTTCAGGATCGCGATCGCCTTCATGGTGGCGAGGATCGACGCCGCGCCGCCCATGTCGCACTTCATCGTCTCCATGCCCTTCGCGTCCTTGATGGACAGGCCGCCGGAGTCGAACGCGATCCCCTTGCCCGTGAGCGCGATGGGCGTCTCGGTGCCCGCGCCCTTGTACCAGAGCTCGATCAGCCGCGGGGGGTTCACGCTGCCGGCGCCGACGCCGAGGATGCCGCCGAAGCCGCCCTTCTCCAGCTCGGGCTTGCCCCACACCTTGCAGCGGAGCCCGACCTCGCGAGCCATCTTCTGCGCCTCGCGCGCGATCTGCGCGGGCGGCAGGTCGCCCGCCGGCGTGTTCACCAGGTCGCGCGCCCAGCAGACGGCCTCGCCGACGACCTGGCCCCGCTTGACGGCGTCGCGCGCCGACTTCGCGTCAGCGCGTCCCGAGCCGAGCACCGTGACGCGGGTGAGCGGCTTCGTCTCAGCCCTCGCGGTCTTGTATCGATCGAAGCGGTAGGCACCAAGGACGAGACCCTCGACGGTTGCTTGAACCGCGGCGGGAAGGTCGCGGCCACCCACCGCCTGGGGGAACGTGGTGGCCGCGGTCCCGAACCGGCCCAACGTCCCCGCGACGCGGCCGAGGACGCGGCGGAGCGCGTTCGGCGTGAGCTCGGCCTTGTCCCCCACGCCCACGAGCAAGACGGCGCCGGCCGCGAACCGGTCGCCGTCGCGCCGCACGACCAGCAGGTTCTCCAACTTCTTGCCGGTGAGCTTGGCGTCGCGGTACGCCTGCTCCAAGCCGACCTCCTTCACGCCCGGACCGGGGAGCGGGCCCTTCGGATCCTGGAACATCGGCAGCACGAGCACCCCGGCGCGTACCTTGGCGGGCGCGTCGGTCGAGTACGAGAACGTGGTCACCGGGACTCCTTAGGTTTGTCTCGCGGTTTCTTGCCGGCCGTGGATGGCGGGCGTCGGCCAGTCTAGTGGCGACGGGGATATCCCCAACCCACCCGCCGACGCACGCCGACCGCTACCCTGTCCCGCGATGAAGCCCCGCGACATCCGCGACCTGGTGCACTTCTCCGACGACGAGCCTCGTCACGAGACGCTCTTCGAGTCCGAGCATCTGTGGTCCGAGGTCATCTGCCTCCAGAGCGCCCAGGGGCTCGGGCCGATGACGGACGCCGCATCCGATGCGGTGCTCCTCGTCCTGTCCGGTGAGATCGCGACGCAGGTCGGCAAGTCGCGTGAGCGGATGAAGCAGTGGGAGTCGTTGCTGGTGCCGGCGGGCTCCGAGCTGACCCTCAAGAACGCCTCCGAGGATCCGTCGGTCGTGCTGTTGATCGCGGCGCCTCCGCCCACGCCGACGATCGCCCGCTAGCTTCAGCCCGCTTCGCGACCTGCCGATTCCCTGGATACGCGATGGCTTCATTGACGCAGCGTGTCATCGGACGGATGGCGGCGCTCCTGTTCCTTGGGGGAGGGGCCGCCTCGATCCTGCTGCCCAGCCCCGCCGGGGCGAGTCACGCGGGGCAGGTCACGGTCGGCGTGATCGGCGTGGCGATCGGCGTTGCCGCATGGTTCGCTCCGTGGGAGAGATGGCCCCGTCGGGCGACGCTGGTCATCGCGCCGCCGGCGTTCGCTCTGTTCGCCGCAGCCGTGCTGCTCGGGAGCTACAACTCCTCCACGAACGCCCTCTACTACATGCTGGTGTTCGTCTGGATCGGTGTGTCGCATCGGCGCGGCACAGCCCTCATGGTCGCTCCCATCGCGGCGGTCGCCTACCTCGTGCCGCTCGTGGTGACCGGACGCGGCGACGACGGCGTGACCTCGGTTTGGGAGGTCATCCTGCTGAGCGTGTTGGTGGGCGAGGGTCTCTCATGGATGTCCACGCGGCTCCGCCGCGCCGAGGCGCTCGACAGCTCCCGCGTCCGGGAGATGCATGCGCTCCTTCGGGCTGCGGAGAGCCTCGCCCGCGAACGCGACCCGGCGCACGCCCCCGAGCTGGTCGCGACCCTCGGACGGCAGTTGTTGCGAGCCGACGCGACCGCCGTGTTCCTGATCGAGGACCGCGATCACCTGATCGGCGCTGCCGGCGCGCGCTGGCCGGAGCCGGTCGACGGAGTGGTGGTGGACATCGATGAGCACGGACCTCTCGCGGCCTCGCTCCGCTCCGACAAGCTTTCACTCGTCGCATCGGACACGTTGCCGGCAGCCGTCGCGAGCAACGGAGCTTTCCGGACGATGATCCTCCTCCCCTTCCACGGATCGTCGACCGTTCAGGGCATGTTCATCGGCGGCTTCGTGGCAGACGGGCCGCGGCTCGACGGGTTCGCCGAGCATGTCGCCCGGACGTTCGCGACGCAGTCGGCGCTCGCACTGGAGCGCCTGCACGCCGTTCGCACGCTCGTTGAGGACGCCCTGCGGGACGAGCTGACCGGTCTGGGCAACCGCCGGGCCTCGAACCGCGCGCTCGCCGGTCTCCGAGCGAGCGATGCCGTCGCCATGCTGGATCTCGATGGCTTCAAGGAGCTGAACGACACGCTGGGACATGCGGCCGGCGACGACCTGCTCACGCGGTTCGCCGTCGTCCTCGGCGCGTCGCTGCGGGACGAGGACGTCGCGGTCAGGTTCGGTGGTGACGAGTTCCTCATGGTCTTCCACGACGCCGGCGAGCGAGCCCAGGCCATCGTGGAACGGCTCGCAAGTCGATGGCGGGAGGAGGCGTCGAACGTGACCTTCAGCGCGGGGATCGCCGTGGCGGGAGAAGACGAACCCAGCCTGACCGTCCTGGCGCGTGCGGACCAGGCGCTCTACGAAGCGAAGCGGACCGGCCGGGATCGGGTGTGTTCGGCGCCGGCAGCGCTCGACGATCGCGCTGCGCTCGCGTAGACACTGGACTCTCGC
>JBBQVZ010000004.1:0-52533 GCA_038211015.1 Actinomycetota bacterium
CCTCAGGCTCGAAGTCGTCCGGTCGGCGACGGCCGCCGACGAGGTGTGGACGGAGCTCCGCGTGCACGGACACAAGGTCGATGGAGCCCCGTTCGAGTACCGGGGGATGACCGTGTGGGGCATCCGCGACGACCGGATCGCGTGGGCGAGGCTCTACTTCGAGACGGTCGAGGTCGGCGGCGCCGGCATCGACGAGCGGATGCAGCAGGTCCTAGGCAAGGAACGGTAGCCGTGACGGCTCGTTCGAGCAGGATTTCCCGAAGAGGGCGGTCCGCAACCAAGGCGCGCCCCCTAGATCGTCGCCCCGGCCCGAAGATCGGATCCGCGTGACCCAGGCTCGAGTGCTCGGCCAGGAAGCGACCCGGCCAAGGCGCTCGCGAGTGTCGAGCGGAACGGGAGCTTCGTCTGGGTGAAGGACGCCGGCCACGAGATCTACGCGACCGACCACGACGTGGTGATGGAGACGATCGACGGCGTCTATGCCCGCCGTGGTCGGTTCGCGTTCGCCTAGGATCCATCGGCATGGACGGGATCCTCCGGTCGGCGTTGTCCGGTTTGGTGATGTTGGTCTCGCTCCAGATCTGCACCTCGTCTGCGATCGACAAGGAATCGGAACCGTTGTCTAGGCCCAGCGCCGAGCCAGCGGGCGTGACGTTGGTCCTAGTTGCGACGCACGCCTCGAACGGTTGCTGCCGCGTCTTTACGGTGAACCCTGGCGGAGCTCACGCCACGGTCTTCTGCACGCTTGTGGCGCTCGATCCAGCGGGGCGAATCGTCTACTCCGGGCTCATCCCGGGCCCACCGATCGGCCACCGGCGGAGCAGCGGCTTCGACGCGCCGCCGGGTCGTCACGGACATGGCTTCTTTCAACTCCCGATCAACCCCGCTCACGATTCGTATACGGCCCCATGCCGACCCGCTGCCTGGCATGGCGGCGCACCGATCTGATCCCTTCAGCGAGTCGGCGGCGCGCGGAGGGGGCTAGGCTTCAGAAGATGAAGACCCTCATGAAGGTCGCGATCGGAACGGGGGCGGTTACCGCAGCCGCGATCATCGGGGTCAACCTCTTGTCCGAGGGCCCCACCGTCGGCGGGCCATCAGCAGGCTCAACGCTCCCCCCGATACCGAGTCTGTCGCCCGTCCCGCTCCCGGTCGACGCAGCGATCGTCTACGGTTGGCCGGGAGTTCGAAGTAACCCGGCGGGCCGCTACTCCTGGAACGTGCGCCACGAGAGCTGGATGCACAATCCCAACAACGAAGGCGTCGGCGTCAGCATCACATTCTCCGCGTCCAGCAACGCCTACGAAAGCGGGCCGACCACAGTCACCGTCGCCGGATACAACGGGACCTACCAAGAGCTTCCCACCGGTGCGGACGGCCCGCGCAAGGAGCTGTGGATCGTGGACATCGGGACCACGAGAGTCGCCATCACCGTCGCGGCGGAACCGAGCACGACAGAGGCCGATCTGGCGGAGGCTTACGCGATCATCGAGTCGATCCGAAACGAGCCGAAGACGCACGGCGCCGGAGTCAGGCTCACGTTCACGCTCCCGAACGGCTGGGATTCCGGATAGGGCTAGCTGGAACAAGGGGGCACCGACGTGATCCCGAAGACCCGCTGGGCGAAGACCATAGACGACGCCTACATCGCCTACCAGGATTTCGGCGAGGGTCCGGTCACGCTGGTTGTGATCCACGGGTGGGTCACTCACCTCGAGGTCTATTGGGAGCTGCCGCGGTCCGCGCGGTTCATGAGGCGGCTTGCAGAGCGGATGCGCGTCCTGCACTTCGACAAGCGCGGGACCGGAATGTCGGACCGTTTCGCCCAGCCTCCGGACCTCGAGGCTCGGATGGACGACGTGCGCGCGGTGATGGACGCGGCCGAGGTCGAACGCGCGGCGCTCTTCGGGTGGGGGGACGGCGGACCCCCACTCGCCGCGTTCTTCGCCGCCACCCACCCGGAACGAACGGTTGCGCTTTGCATCGACCCCCATATCCACTTGCGACGGACGAACGACTACCCCTTCGGCGAGACGGAGGAGGAGTTCGAGGAATCGATGTCCGGCGCCATGGCCGTCTGGGGCGACGAGGTTGCTCTCTTCGACGACGAGCCTGCCGATGCCGATGCCATCCGATCCAACGCCAAGATGTCCCGATTCGGAGCCACCCCGGGGAGCATGGTGGCCTTGTCTCGGATGTGGTTCGAGACGGATGTCCGCGACATCCTGCCAACCATCCGGGTCCCGACGCTCGTCCTGTCGATGACGAAGAGTTCCTGGGCGGGCCTCGAGCCCGCGGCGTACGTGGCCGAACGGATACCCGGGGCTCGGGTCGCGAGCATCGTGGGGCTCGAGCCGGACTCTGTCGAGTCACAGGAGCCCTACGTCTCCGCGATCGAGTCGTTCCTCGCCTCGATCCAACGGGAGGAGGCGGAGTTCGATCGCGTTCTTGCGACAGTGTTGTTCACCGACATGATGGGATCCACACAGAAGATCGCGACGTTGGGCGATCGCGGTTGGCGAGAGCTGGTCGAGCGACACCACGCGACCGTCCGCGCCCTTCTCGACCGTTACCAGGGCACGGAGATGGACACGGCGGGCGACGGGTTCTTCGCGACGTTCGACGGACCAGCCCGAGCGATCCGATGTGCTCTCGCCATCATCGATGCGGTGAAGCCGTTGGGGGTCGAGGTGCGATCGGGTCTGCACACCGGTGAGGTTGAGCACGTCGATGGGAAGCTCGGAGGGATCGCCGTCAACATCGGGGCGCGGATCTGCGGTCTGGCAGGCGCGTCAGAGGTCCTCGTCTCACAGACGGTGAAGGACCTCGTGGCGGGATCGGGACTCCTGTTCGAGGATCGCGGGAAGCACGAGCTGAAGGGCGTGCCCGGCGAGTGGGTCGTTCACGCTGTGGCGGGGTGAGTGGCTGAGCGTCGTTCTCTGAGGGTCCCTCGTTAGCGGCGAGCACCATCGAGAGAGGGGTTCACAACAACAATGAGCGACTCAGAGACTGGCGCGGCGGCGGCAGGCGATCGGGAGGTATGGCTCCAGGACCTCCGACGGGTGAACGAGCAACAGGAGGACGCTCTCGCCCCGGAGTACGACGCACAGTGGGGCGAGATCGAGGACGCACACCGAGCGTTCGTGGATCGGTTCCTCTCCATGCTCCCGCCGGACGGCAAGGTGTTAGACGCTGCCTGCGGCACCGGCAAGTACTTCCCGATGGTGCTCGCCAGCGGTCGGTCGCTGCTGGGCGTGGACCACTCCGGCGGCGCGTTGGTCCAGGCAGGCGTGAAGTTTGCCCATGTCCCCACCGAGAAGCATGACCTGCAGGACCTCACCTACCTGGGCGAGTTCGACGGCGTGATGTGCATCGACGCCATGGAGATGGTCGCCCCGGAGGACTGGCCGAGGATCCTGGAGCGCTTCCGCCGGGCCCTCCAGCAGACGGGTTGGCTGTACCTGACGGTTGAGCGGGTCCCCGAGGACCGCGTGCGTGAGGTCAACGAGGAGGCCCGAAGGTCCGGCGCTCCGGTCGTTGAGGGGGAGGTCATCTGGGACGAGCCCGACGGGTACTACCACTACTACCCGACAATGCAGCAGGTTCGAACGTGGGTTGCCGATGCCGGGTTCGCCATCGAAGAGCAGGGCGAGGGACCATGGCACGCAGAGGGGTACGCGTATCACCACGTTCTGGCACGTGTGGAGGCGCCGGCAGGATAGGGACCGGTCGTCAACTGGAAACGAACGAGGGCCCGACCAGGCGGTCCGGGCCCTCGTACCGTTCCGGACCGGATCAGCCGCCGAAGATCTGTCGCGCCTCGGTCGCGTCGAAGGCGCGCATCGTCGACGAGCGGATGTTGCCCGCGCCCGCCACCTTCGCCAGGAACTTGGCGCCCGTCTCGTCGTCGGCGAACTCAGAGATCGTGACGAGGTCGTACTGACCCATCGTCCACAACACCTCGAAGCTTCCGCCCATGTCGGCGGCCATCTTCTGCGCCGCCTCAGCACGATCGACGGTGTCGCTCACATTCTTGGCGCCTTGATCGGTCCAGTTGAGCAAGCTCACGAACTTCGCCATATCGCTTTCCTTCCCTCGTCGGTCTTCCAACCTACGCCCCTCAGCGGTTGCGGTCGAGTCGAGGGAACACGGCGCCGCTCAGGCGTGACCGAGGTCAGCGTCCTTGCTCTCTAGGCCACGTCCATGCGTACCAGATGATCAGTATCAGGAGTGCGCTTTCCGCGATGCTCAAGAAGAGGTAGCACGTCGCCCGCGAACTCCGCGTCGAGCTGATCCTGCGTGGCGCCGAACGGGTAGTCGGGCGCCCACAGCTGGCGGGCGGTCGAGCCGTAGGCGATCAGGCCGGCGGTTCGTTCGGGGAGCGTCGTCGCGAACATGGCGGCTACGTGGAGGCCTCCGCTCTCGAGCGCAAGCAACACGGCGCGCGTCGAACCGGCCGCGTCCATCACCGCCCGGATGTCCTCCATGCGGTTCTCGAGCGAGAGCTGATGGTCGCGCACTACGTGGTCGGACACTCCCGTCCCGCGCCGGTCGAGCACGATCAAGCGGCTGAACGACGCGAGCGTCCGGAAGAAGATCCCGACGCGTCGTCCGCGCCAGATCTCGCCCAGTCCGAGGACGGTCGTCACCACGACCAGGTCGATCGGTCCCTCACCGACGACCTGATACGCGATGTGCACGCCGTCGACCGTCTTGGCGTAGCGAGTCTCGAGGATGGATCCTTCCGTCATGCCCGTAGTCTCCGCCGCCCCGGGCGTGGCGGGCAAACGCGAGCGCAGTCCTTAGAAGGATCTGACGATCTGGCGCACCGATCGATAGCGTCTCGACCATGCGGGGGGACGGCTTGGTCGAATACCGAATCGAGCTCGCGGCGACGTTTGACATGGATATCTATTCCTCCGTGTGGGGACCGCCAGGCATCGATCAGCCAGGCATCGAAGAGCTCATCGAGCGCGACTGGGTCTGGATCTCTGCCGACAAGAACATTCTGCAAGAGAGCCGGTGGGAGCTCATTCGCTACTTCGCGGCGGATCGCCCACCTCAGTGAGGTCTGGTGTGTCTCGCGTCACAGCTGGAGCCTGCCTTGGCCAGTAAAACGAGCTCAATGAGCCGGCAACCTTTCATCGACACTCGCGCATGGGTAGTGCTTGTCACGGACGGCGCCGTCATCTCGTATCCGCCCGAGATCTATCGTTCGCCGTCACGAGCGTCGTTGGAGGCGGAGCGCTGGGCTTGGCTGTCTTCTGGCGAAGGACTCGTGGAAGTTGACCGGCCGTTTGATGGCAGATGGAGCGTCGGTGACAGAGACGTGCGCCTCGTCGAGGTCGGTCGACTGGGAGCGTCAGGGACTCCCTGGGTCGGAGCCTATTGGACGCGACACGGTGCGCCTGACCCGGAAGCCATCATCCTGGATGGAGAGATCGACGCTCGAGCGTGGGTGCGAGAGCCACCAAGCGTGGGACTCGACGAACCACGAACCTTCGATACCTCGTGGTCTTCGGTCGCGATCTACATCGTGCATGGCGAGGAGGAGTACGCGGTTGCGCACCTCGCCAAAGTCGTCACCTGAGACGGGCTACGGTGTCGGGTCTTGCCGCGGAATGTGCTCCTGGCTGCCGAACACTACGAGCTCTTGACCGTCTTCGCTGGGCTCGATGTCGCTTCGGAAGTTCACCTGAAACTGGATCCTACGAGCTCGGGTTCGGCGTTCGACCTCTTCAAGTGACAGGAGCGCAGCAAACGGCCGCCCGTACTTGTTCGCGTCGTTCAAGACGATGAATGCGAACAAGTAACGATCGCCAAGCGCCTTCGCCATCGCATACTCGCGCTCGGTTGCCCCAAAGAAGAAGTTGCGGAGTTCGGCGCTAACGATGGGCTTGCGAGTGGTCTTCATCTCGATCAGGCGCATGGTGTTGAGGTATTGGTCGACGTTCTCCAGCGTGATTGGAGCCTGCGGCACATCAGTCATGATCGCGTCGAACGTCTGGATGCCAAAGGCACCCTCGATGCCGATCTGCTCGAGGATGCGCCTTTTGGTCACGACGCTCACGGCCTGGAAGCGTGGGTCGGTCAGCAACAGTGCTAACCCTTTGTTCTCCGTGCCCTTGTTTGTCAGGCTCTTGGTGAACTTGGCTTCCATGTCAGGCCCTCTTCCCAAGGAGACATGATCCCAGCCCGAGGCCGTCAAGCCCGGAAGGATCGGGCGCTCTCCCGGTGACCGATCGTGACGCTCGTCACGGAGATCCTGCGCCGCGATCGATTGACTCACGTGTCTCCAACCGAGGAGGGCTCATTGCGAAGGTTCTGGATCGTGGCCGTCATGGAGTCCACAGCACTTCGATTTGCGCCCGAGGTCTACCCCACTCAGGGAAGAGCTTCGAAAGAGGCTTATCGCTGGCGCTGGTTCCTCAGTCGAGGCGATGAATCGAAGGTTGTCGAGGTTGCCGAGAACCATTGGCGGATAGGCCGCACGCACGTTCATCTTGGCACGGCCGGCCTTTCAAGGCTTCCCGACGATGCTGCGATCTGGGTCGGGCTGCAGACCAAGGGTCCATCATACGATGCGGGTTTCGCCCTGTTCCCAGATCGCAACAGTGCGCGCGCCTGGGTGACGTCGGGCAGCACGTACATGAAGCGACGCAGCCGCGAACACGCGTTGTTCACGTCGGCTGAGTACGGTTCCGAGAACGTCGATCTGTGGGTCGCTGCCTACGCTGGCAAGATCGGAGCATCCTTCGACGCCGCCATCGACACCCCGCTGCCGGAGCCTCAAGAGGCTGGGCAGTACGAAGTACGTGTCACCGCCACGTATTCCTACGCGATCCACGCGACCATCACTTCGGACAAAGGCTTGACCGAAGAGGAGCTCGGCGAAGTCATAGAGCGCAAGTTCCCTGACCTGTCCGCGTATCGAGGAATGCCAATAGGGGCAAGCTGGCAGCTCGAAAGCTTCAAGGAACTCAACGCTGGACGTTCTGTACGGAGCCAGCCCAACGAGGACCCAACTAGCTAGCTAACTGGCTGTCCGGAATCGCTCATAGCGTTCCTCGAGCAGGTTTCGATCGGGATGCAGGGCGCGTTTCACCGGTACTGATATCTGCGACTGATGTACGCCCTGCAGCGCGTGCTGAAGGGTCGGGCCGTCGTGTTCCTTGAGGATGTCGAGGCGTATCTCGACAACACGGTCGGGCCGAATACCCAACACCAAAGCGTCGAAAGCTCGGTGATGGATGGCGCACATGGCCAGACCGTTGGGAACGACGGGCTCACCACCGTCTGAGTCTTCTCGAATGTGGGCTGCGTCGAGGAGTTCCGTGTGCCGGAGCTGGCAAACAGCACATTGTCGTTTGTATGCCAGCAGCACGCGCTCCCGGAAGGCTCTCTGATGCAGGCGAACTCGTGTCGTCTGCTCCGCGTACTGTCGGCGAAGTGCCAAGTCCGCCGGATGAGGAAGAATCGCGTCGTCCCGTTGATCCCGCAAGACCTCATCCAGGGCGACGATGAACTGACGATCCTGCTGCTCCTCGCCAACGACCCACACAGGGTAGAAGGAGAGGAGGAGGTTAGGTGCGATCCCCAAGAAATACATCAGCGGCTTCCGATGGAGCATGGCGTTCCTGAGAGCCTGATTGTCGTGAGCCATTGGATTGGCCCCTTGCCACTTGTAGCGACGATATCCGTCGGAACCATCTTCATCCGCATAAGGCCGATCTTCGGGACGGGCCGCATACGCGGTCCGAATGCTCACCGCGTCCTCAAGTCCGGCTACGACACGGATGCCTCTCATATGTTGCAGTAGCGACAATCGCTCGCCTTCGAAGGTGAAGGAAGCAAGTTCTTCGGTGGAGACGGGGCGATCTCGAGCGTTGAGCTGATCGAGGTAGGCGAACGCGGCCGCTCGGAGTCGATCGTCGTAGTCGAGATTGGGCATTGCGCGATTATGAACTTGTCGCCAGTGCCGACGCGAGACCTACTGTGCGAACTCGCTTCTCACGCCGATCAGTCGAACCTTTCGCTCCACCTCGAATCGGTCAAGCGCGGCGAGAGCCCCTGCCTCGATCTCGTCGACCTCCAACGTCGGCTCCACGAGCTTCACGCTCTTCTGCTTCGTGATGAACGGGACGAAGCGGACCTTGACGGTCACGCGGATCACGGGGCGGCCGTCGCGTTCGAGGTCTTCCATCAGCTCGTGGGTCAGGCGGATCAGCTCGCGGCGGATCTCGTCCGGATCCTCCAGGTCCTGTTGGAACGTGCGCTCGCGGCTGATGCCTTTCGGCACCCACGGCTCCGCGCTCACTGCCGAACCGCCTTCGCCGGTCGCGAGCTCTCGCAGCCACGGGCCGGTCTTCGGGCCGAACGCCGACGCCAGCGTCGACTCGTCCACCGTCGCCAGCTCCGACACCGTGCGCAGGCCGAGCGTGGCGAGCTTCCGGGCGGTCTTCGATCCGATGCCCCACAGCGCGTCGGTCGGTTGGTCGTCCATCACCTCGTCCCAGTTCTCGCGGGTCAGGCGGAACACGCCTCGAGGTTTCGCGAAGCGGCTGCCGAGCTTGGCGCGGATCTTCGTGTCGCCGACGCCGATCGAGCACCACAGCTCCGTCTGCTCCAGCACCGCCGCTTGCACGTCACGCGCGAGCGCCTCGGGATCGTCGGCCGAGACGGCCATGAACGCCTCGTCCCAGCCCATCACCTGGACCACGGCGGGGAACGTGCGCAGCACGTCCATCACGTGCTTCGACGCCTCCAGGTATGCGGGCGCGTCGACGGCCAGGAACACGGCGTCCGGGTTCCGCTTGTACGCCGTCCGCAGCGGCATCGCGGAGCCGATCCCGAACGCTCGCGCCTCGTAGTTCGCGGTCGAGACCACGCCTCGTTTCGTCGGATCGCCGTCGCCGCCCACCACGACCGGCTTACCGCGCAACTCGGGTCGGCGCAGCACCTCGACCGCCGCGATGAACTCGTCCATGTCCACGTGCAGCACCGCGTCCATCCCAACAGCATGCGACCTGGCGGCTGTCGCGGTGGGGGGGATATGTCACTCTTCTTCTCCTGGTTCGCTGGTCAGGCTGGATCGGTGGACAACCGCTATTACGCCTCCGGCAGGCTGGGCGAAGCGTGTCGGTGGCAGTGGATAACGTTCGAGGCGAGCCGACGAACGGCATCACGGGTCCACATCTCGGGCGTGCGTTCGAGCCAAGACGTCCTAGGGTGGCTGATGGCAACGGTGGAGGACGAGAGGGTGAGGGTGTCCATGTCCGAAGCTCCGAACACCAAGCGTCGGTCCGAGTCGTCGAGAGATGAAGAGGAGGCGCTGGAACGCTACTACCGCCGTCGCATCCAAGAGATCCGAAGGGGCGAACGGCCTCCCGGTGGTGCTTCTTGGACATTGGACGAAGTGAAACGGATAGCAGGTGAGCAGCCCTCGCCCGGCGATCGACGATCCGGGTGACTGGTACAACCGCTGGATCACTCTTCACCCATCACCGTTGTTCGCTCGTCAGTTCGCTGGCCTGGCACTGACGCATATCGGCGAGACCCCCGACGGGATCGGTTCGGAAGTCGTCCGCTACGTGGAGGACGACGGAACCTCCATCGAGGTTGAGGTTGCCTACTTCTTGGAGACATTTCCCGAAGGTCGCGTGTTCCATGTGCTTTCGATCCTGAGTCCTGGTGATCCTCAGCCCCCGTTCGTGGACTGATCGTATTCGCCGTCGATCTGGCGCTCGATCTTCGAGGAGTTCGGCGAGACGGTCGGCTTATGCTTCGATCCGTCCCGCTTCCGACGGCTCTTGTTGCGTCGCGGGGCATCGTGGCACACTTCGCAACCGGACCGCGGACCAGCGAGGGGTGCAGGTGGGCAACGTATTGGTCGTCGACGACGACCCGCTGAACCGTCGCCTCCTCACCAACAGCCTCGAACGCGAGGGTCATCAGACGCGATCCGCGGTTGACGGGGAATCGGCGCTGGCCGCCCTCGCCGAGGAGTCGCCCGACGTCGTCCTCCTGGATCTGGTCATGCCCGGCATGGACGGCATCCAGTTGCTCGAGCGCATCAAGGCCGATGAGGGCCTTCGCCACCTCCCCGTGATCGTGATCAGCGGCGTCGACGACGCCGAAAGCATCGTGCGGTGTATCGAGATGGGCGCTGAGGACTTCCTCCCGAAGCCGTTCGACCCGGTGATCCTGCGGGCGCGCGTGAACGCCGGGCTCAACCGCAAGCGGCTCCACGACCTCGAGCAGGAACGCGTGCATGCCGTCTTCGCGCGGTTCGTGCCGGAGTCGATCGTGGGGGCGCTGCTGGACCGCACCGATGGAGGATCGACGATCCCGGCCGAGTCGCTCACCGGCACCGTGCTCTTCGGGGACCTCCGCGGGTTCACGCCGTTCGCGGAAGCCCGCCCCGCCGACCAGGTGATCGAGGTGCTCAACCGCTACCTGAGCCTGATGACCGACGCGGTCCTCGACCACGGGGGCACGCTCGTCGACTACATGGGCGACGGGGTGATGGCGGCTTTCGGCGCTCCGGTCCCGACGGACGATCACGCCGACCTCGCGGTCGCGGCGGCTCGCTCGATGGTCACGGACAAGCTCGCGGAGTTCAACGGATGGCTGGGGTCCTCCGGCATCGGCGATGGGTTCCGGATGGGGATCGGCCTCAACTCGGGGCCGGTGATGTCCGGCAGCATCGGCTCGGAGCGACGCATGGAATACGCGGTGATCGGCGATACCGTGAACACGGCGTCGCGGATCGAGGGCCTCACGAAGCAGACGCCACACGCCGTTCTTCTTGCCGAAGGGACTTACGTGTCGCTCCGGTCGACCGACGGCATCGTGTTCGTCGATGAGTTCGTGATCCGCGGGCGTCGATCCCGGATGAAGGTCTGGGGCTTCGAGGGGCCGTTGACGAGCTGATGGGCGACGACAAGAAGGAACGCAAGGCGCTCAAGCGCCGGGTAGAAGAGCTGGAGGCACGGCAGACCGAGCTCGACCGGCAGGCGCAGGTCGACGCCGCGCTCTACCGGATCGCGCAGGCCGCCAGCTCCGTCACCGACATGCGGGAGTTCTACGTCGCGATCCACGGCATCGTCGGCCAGCTGATGGACGCCAGCAACTTCTACATCGCCCTCTACGACGAAGCGCGCCAGATGATCAACTTCCCGTACTACGTCGATGAGGTCGACCTCGACATCCCCGACCCGAACGTGTGGGAGTCGTTCGGCATCGGGAACGCCCGGGGAGCGACCGCATACCTCCTCCGGCTCGGCCAGCCGGCGCTCCTCGGCACGGCGGAACACGAAGCCCTGGCGGCCACCGGGGAGCTGGAGTTGGTCGGCGAGATCGGTCAGGACTGGCTCGGCGTCCCCTTGAAGTCGGAGGGCCACACGCTCGGCGTCCTCGTGGTTCAGACCTATACGCCGGACAAGCGGCTGACGCGGTTCGACCTCGACATCCTCACCGTCGTCGGCGAGCATGTCGGGCTGGCGCTCGAGCGCACTCGTCTGCTGAACGAGACGAGGCAACGCAGCGCTGAGCTCGCCTTGGTGAACGACGTCCAGCGGGGACTGGCCGAGCGGCTCGAGATGCAGACGATGTACGACCTGGTCGGCGACCGGATCCAGGAGATCTTCGACGCCCAGGTCGTCGACATCGGCATCCTCGACGCCGACAGCGGACTGATCCATTTCCCGTACACGATCGAGCGGGGCGTGCGGTTCCCCGACGATCCGATCGAGGTGTTGGGCTTCCGGAGGATCGCGCTGGAGACGCGCGAGCCGTACGTGATCAACGAGGACATCGAAGCCATCGCGGAGCAGGTGGGACAACCGTACGTGCTCTCCGGCGAACCGACGATGTCGTGTGTCTTCGTTCCGCTCGTCGTCGGCGACCGAGGGATCGGCGTGATCTCGCTGCAGAACCTCGACCGGGAGCACGCGTTCAGCGACGCGGATGTGCGCCTGCTGAGCACGCTCGCCGGGAGCCTGAGCGTCGCGCTCGAGAACGCGCGCCTGTTCGAGGAGATCCGCCAGCGCAACAGCGAGCTCGCGTTGATCAGTGACGTCCGCCGTGGCCTCGCCGAACGGCTCGAGATGCAGGCGATGTTCGACCTGATGGGGGACCGGGTGCAGGAGATCTTCGACGCGCAGGTGGTCGATATCGGCATCCTCGAAGGCGATGCCGGGCGGATGACGTTCCCGTACACGATCGAACGGGGCGTGCGGATCCCGCACGACCCGATCGAGGTGATGGGCTTCCGGAAGGTGGCGCTCGAGACGCACGAGTCCGTCGTGGTCAACGAGGATATGGAGGGCGCGTCCGCCGCGGTTGGCCAGGCCCTCGTGCTTGCGGGAGAGCCGCCGAAGTCGTCGGTGTTCGTGCCGCTCCTGGTGGGAGATCGTGGGGTCGGCGTGATCTCGCTGCAGAACCTTGACCGGGAGCACGCGTTCACCAACGGGGACGTGCGACTCCTGACGACCCTCGCGGGAAGCTTGACCGTGGCGCTCGAGAATGCCCGGTTGTTCGAACAGACGCGCCAGCGCAACGCCGAGCTCGCGCTGCTGAACGAGGTGCAGCAGGGGCTCGCGGAAAGCGTCGGCCCCCAGCCGAGCTACGAATTCGTCGGGGAGCGTCTCCAGGAGATCTTCGACGCCCAGGTCGTCGACATCGGCATCCTGGAGCCGGGCTCGAGGATCATGCACTACCCGTTCGCGATCGAGCGCGGCGTCCGGTATCCGGACGAGCCCCTCGACCTGGACTCAGGCGTCAGCATCAGTCGGCACGTGATCGACTCGAAGGAGTCGATCATGATCAACGAGCGGCTCGAGGAGCGCGAGGCCGAGTTCGGTACGGGGCTCGCCGGTTCGGGGGAGCCTTCGAAGTCGGTCCTGTTCGTCCCCCTCCTCGTGGGCGGCAGGGCGGTCGGCCGGATCTCGTTGCAGAACCTCGACCGCGAGCACGCGTTCACCGAGGCTGACGAGCGGCTGCTCACGGCGCTCGCGGGGAGCCTGAGCGCAGCGCTGGAGAACGCCCGGCTGTTCGGAGAGTCCGAGCGCCGCGGTACCGAGATGGCCGCCCTCGCCGAGCTGGGTCGCGAGGTGGGCGGTCTGCTCGACCTCGACGCGGTGATCCGACGGATCGGCGAGCGCGCGAAGGATCTGCTGCGCGCCGACACGAGCGCGGTCTTCTTGGAGGAGGGCCCCGGCGCGGACCGGTACCTCCCCCTCGTCGCGCTCGGCCAGACGGCTGCGCTCATCATGCAGGACGCCATCAGCATCGGGGAGGGCGTGATCGGCGACCTCGCGAGCCGTGGCGCCGCCGAGGTCGTGAACGATCTCCGGAACGATCCGCGGGGCGTGCCGATCCCAGGGTCGGACGATGACGACGAAGAGCGCCTGATGGCCGCCCCGCTCCTAGCTCGTGGCCGAGTGATCGGGATGATGGCCGTCTGGCGGTCCGCCCCGGCGGACCTCTTCACGGACGGTGATCTCAACTTCCTGGTCGGTCTCTCCCAGCAGGCGGCGATCGCGATCGAGAACGCGCGGCTGTTCCAGGAGATCGGGCGGCAGAAGCAATACTTCGAGTCACTCGTGGATATCAGCCCGGTCGCGATCGTCACGATGGACCGCGACGAGGTCGTGTCCGGCTGGAACCCATCGGCGGAGCGGCTGTTCGGGTACACGGCGCAGGGCGCGATCGGCCGGACGATCGACTCGCTCGTGATCAAGTCGTCCGAGTACGAGGATGAAGGGGAAGCGATCGTTCGCGAGGCGATGGAGCACGGCCGTGCGCACCGGCTGACGCGCCGGGCGCGTGCGGATGGCGCATCCGTCGAGGTCGAGATCGACATCGTCCCGCTCATCGTGGACGGCGATCATCAGGGCTACTACGCCATCTACCACGACGTCACTGAGCTCCAGGAGGCGAAGCGCGACGCCGACGCAGCGAACGAGGCGAAGAGCGCGTTCCTGGCCACGATGAGCCACGAGATCCGCACGCCGATGAACGCGATCATCGGGATGAGCGGGCTGTTGCTCGGCACGTCGTTGGACACGGAACAGCGGGAGTACGCGACGACGGTGTCGTCGAGCGGCGAGGGGCTCCTCTCGATCATCAACGACATCCTCGACTTCTCGAAGATCGAGGCGGGCAAGATGGAGCTGGAGGAGACACCGTTCGATCTCCGCGGATGCATCGAGTCGGTCGTCGAGCTTGTGGGCCCGGCCGCCGCCGGGAAGAGCCTCGAGGTGACGTACCTGATCGAGCCCGGCACGCCGGAGGTCGCGGTCGGCGACGTGAGCCGGCTGCGGCAGATCCTGCTGAACATGCTCAACAACGCGGTCAAGTTCACCGAGGCGGGAGAGGTCGTGCTCACGGCCGCCTCAGCGCCCGCGTCGGTCGCCGGGAGGATCGGGTTCCACGTGGCGGTGCGTGATACGGGGATAGGGATCCCGCCCGACCGTGTGGATCGGCTCTTCCGCTCGTTCAGCCAGGCCGATGTCTCGACCAGCCGACGGTACGGCGGGACCGGTCTGGGCCTCGCGATCAGCAGGCGCCTCGCGGAGCTGATGGGCGGGACCGTGACCGTCGAGAGCACGGGGGTGCCGGGCGAGGGGAGCACGTTCCATCTCACGTTCGAGGCCGGGGTCACGGACATGGAGCCGACGGCGCTGCGGCGAAGCGGGTCGTTGGCGGGGCGGCGTGCGTTGGTCGTGGACGACAACGCCACGAACCTGCGGTCGATGACCGAACTGCTCCGGGCGTGGGGACTCCAGGTCGTCCCCGCCAACGGCTCCGAGGAGGCGCTCGGCGCGATCGACGACGAGCCGTTCGATCTGGCGGTGCTCGACATGTTGATGCCCGGTCCAGATGGGCTGGATCTCGCGACGTCGCTCCATGCGCGCTTGCCCGAGCTCCCGACGATCCTGGCCTCGTCCCTGGGCCGCCGCGAGGTCGAGTCGGACCCCCGATGGACGACGGCGGGGATCGGATCGATCGTCACCAAGCCGGTCCGGGCGTCGACGCTGTATGCGGCGGTCGCCACCGTGCTCGGTGAATCCTCGGGAGAACGAGTGGAGGAGGGCTCTGATGGGTTCGATGCGGATCTCGGCTCGAAGCACCCGCTGCGCATCCTGCTCGCCGAGGACAACGTGGTGAACCAGAAGCTCGCCGTGCGGCTCCTGGAGAAGCTCGGTTACCGCGCCGACATCGCGGGCAACGGCGTGGAGGCGCTGGAGGCGCTCGAGCGGCAGCCGTACGACCTGCTCCTCAGCGACGTGCAGATGCCCGAGATGGACGGCGTCGAGGCCACCCGGCGGATCCTGGAGCGGTGGGGTCCGGACGAGCGCCCGTGGATCGTCGCGATGACGGCCGAGGCGATGCAGGGCGATCGGGAACGGTTCCTGGCGGCCGGGATGAACGACTACGTGATGAAGCCCGTGCGGATCGAGGAGCTGGTGGCGGCGATCGAGCGAGCCCCGCGGCGGCGAGATGCGGCTCCGGGTCCGGATGTGGTCGACGAGCGGATCATCGAGCGACTCGTGAAGAGCACGGGTGGCGACGAGGCGTTCGTGTCGGAGTTGATCGATCAGTTCCGCGCGGACTCGCTCGCGTTGGTCGAGACCGGGCGTGCAGCGTTCGCCGCGGGCGACGCCCCTGAGGTCCGTCGGGCGGTGCACACCCTCACGTCCAACGCGGCGACGTTCGGCGCGACGGATCTGGCCGTCCAGTGTCGTCAACTCGAAGAGCTGGTCAAGAGCGGCACGCTCGATGGTGCCGATCTCCGTCTGGACTCGATCGCCGAGCAGCTCGAACTGGTGAACGGGTCACTCGCTGCCGTCAGGACCCGCCTCTCGACCACGTAGGAAAGCCCGTTCGGCTTCCCTCGCCACGTCGTGGACGATGTCGGCGGCGGGTTCACGTTTCCTGACCACCCCTGCGCTCTGGCCCGCGTAGTGCGCCATGGCTTCGAGGTCTCCCGACGTGTCGATCCCGGGGTCGTCCGCGTCGTACCGCTCGATCGCCTCGCCGTCGGACCAGTGACCGAGTACTTCACCCTCGCCCGGGCGGGACCCGGTCGGAGGTGATCCGGCCTCGCGCCAGCGTCGGAGCGTGCTGTTGTCGAGCGTGCGAACGGGCGCGTCGGGCCACCCACCGTCGAAGACGCCAGTCGACCAGACCGCATCGGTCTCCTTCGCTGCGAGGATCCGGTCTCGGTACTCGGGATGGGCTCCCGACTCGTCGGCGACGAGGAACCTGGTTCCCATCCAGGCGCATTGCGCACCGAGCGCGAGCACCGCGGCCAATCCCCTGCCATCACCGATGCCACCGGCGGCGATGACCGGCGTCGGCGCGACCGCGTCGACGACCGCGGGAACCAGCGCGAGCGTGCCCACCGATCCCCAGACATGGCCGCCCGCGTCGAACCCCTGGGCGACGACGATGTCGACACCCGCGTCCACGGCGCGCTTGGCCTCATCCGAGCTCCCGACGGGGAGCATCACGGTCGCTCCGGCCGCGTGCGCCTCGTCCAGGTACGTACTTCCGGAAGCGAGCGCGGACCAGAAGTACGAGACGATGCGAGCGCCTTCCTCGAGGCAGGTCGCGAGTCGTTCACGCTGGTCCCATTCCAAGACGAGGTTCACGCCGAACGGGCGAGCGGTCAGCTCTTTCGTTCGGCGGATCTCCGACCGGATGATGTCGGGCTCCGTCCACGACATCGCCAGCATGCCGAGTCCGCCCGCGTTGGCGACCGCGGCGGCGAGCTCCGGGGTCGCTGCGCTGCCGATGGGTGCTTGCACGATGGGAAGGTCGATCCCCAACCGATCGCACAACGGGGTTCGAAGGACGCTTCCGGCCACGGGTGAGTATCCGGCCCGTTCGCGCCGATGGCAACGCGGGCTGTGTTGACGTTCCGGTGAGGTAGGGGCGATACTTAACCGTATGGTTCAGTCTCAGGTGCTCGACCGGACGTTCTCGGCGCTGTCGGATCCGACACGCCGCGACATCCTGCAGCACCTGTCGGGCGGTCCCGCCTCGATCAGCGAGTTGGCGCGGCCGCTCGACATCTCGCTCCCCGGCGTGATGAAGCACGTCCGCATCCTGGAGGAGGCGCACCTCGTGACCACGCGCAAGCACGGCCGCACGCGTGAATGCCGACTGGCCCCGGGGGACATGGACGAGGTCACGCGGTGGATCGAGGCGTACCGGGAGCAGTGGGAGCGGCGACTGGACCGGCTGGAAGGGATCGTCGACAGGAAGCAGAGAGGAGCCAAGTCATGAGCTATACGTTGCGGCTCGAGCGGTTGTTCGACGCGCCGCCGGAGGTCGTGTTCGACGCGTTCGTGGATCCGGACAACCAAGCGGAGCTCCACGGTTCCAGCGTCGAGGGTTGGACGCTGCATCGGAACGAGACCGATGTCCGCGTCGGGGGCACGAGCGTGTACGCGATGGGGACGGCGGGTGAGCCACCAGACACCGAGACACGTGTGTTCTCCGTGGTCGACCGGCCGAACCGCTTGGTCTTCGCGCATTCGATGGACATCCCCGCGTGGGGGCGGGTCTTCGAGACCGAGATCACGATCACGTTCGAGGACCGTGACGGCAAGACCCTGCTGACCATGGTGCAGACCGGCTTCGAGACCGAAGCGGATCGCGACTCGTTCATGACCGGGTGGCCGGAGTACCTCGAGACGTTGCGCCGCGTGGTGACGCCTGAACTCCCCGGGACGGACGACACGCTGAAGTCGAGGCACGAGACGGCCTGACAATCAGACCGGTGCGCCGGTCACCCAGAAGTCCTGGTGCATGCTCATCGCGTAGTGACCTTGCAGGTTGCACACCGCGGCGTAGTGCCCGGGTGCCATGTCGATCGTGATCATCAACGAGGTGCCCGGCTCCATCGCCGGATCGCCGGTCTCGCCCACGTTGGTGAGTCCGGCGGCGTCTTCGTCGAAGCGGTTCGGCTCGCCGTCGAACCCGGTGATCGGGAAGTCGGCGGCCGAGGTGTCGGTGGCGAGCACCACCAGCTCGTGGCCCTCCTTGCCGTCGTTCGTGACGATGAACGAGACCTTGCCCGCCGGGGCATAGGACTGCGACAGGTCGACGAACATATGGGTCGCGTCGGTCTCACCCAGCGAGGCCGTGATCGCGGTCGATCCCCTCGGGGTGACCCAGAAGTCCTGGTGCATGCCCATCGCGTAGTGACCTTGCAGGTTGCACACCGCGGCGTAGTGCCCGGGTGCCATGTCGATCGTGAGCGACATGGTCGTTCCCGGTTGCATGTCGCCCGTCTCACCGAGGTTGGTCACGCCGGTCGCGTCCTCGTCGATCCGGTTCGGTTCGCCTTCGAACGAGACGATGGGCAACGCGCCCGCCGGCGTCTCGGTCTGGAGCACCACGAACTCGTGCGTCTCCTTCCCGGTGTTGGTCACGACGAAGGTGACCGGACCCTCCTGCGCGTAGGGCTGCGCCAGGTCGATGAACATGTGGGTCGCATCGGTCTCTCCCAGGGTCACGACGATCGGCTGGGTCGCCGCCGTGTATCCCTGAGGCACGACCTCGGTCGTGCCTCCCCCCGGCTGATAGTCGGGGATGAACGCCACGGTATTCGTCGCGCCCTGCGGTCCGGCGCTCGAACAGGCCACCAGGACCAGCCCTGCGAGGATCGCGGAGCGTACGAGACGGCGGTTCATCCGCCAGTGCCCGTCGATCCCGACGCCCCTGTGGGGACGATGGAGCACACCGGCGTCCGCCAATCCGGACAGGTCGGTGCCGTCGGCTCCCACGAGCGGATGTACGCGACGATGCTCCGGATCTGCTGATCGGTGAGGGGACCGCCGTACTCGTTCCACCAGGCCGGCATCGCGGTGCCGGGGATCCCTCCGCGGATGATCCCGCGCATCTGCTCGTCCGAGGTGCCGGTCAAGAACTCCTGCGAGTCGAGCGCCGGGCCGCTCACACCGAGTCCCTGGATGCCGTGACACGAGGCGCAGTTCAGACCCCAGAGCTGGAGCCCCGACGCCATGAGCGCGCGATCTTCCGCCGAGAGCGCGTCGGATCGGCGTCCGGACTCGACGGCTTTGTAGAGCGGGAAGGCGAGCACGAGGACGAACAGCACGACCGCTCCCGCCCGCTGCCAGCGGAGCGACTGACGGACGAGCGCCGGATCCTCGTGCACTGGCTGGCTCATGGCGTGCTCCCACAGCTGTCGGGCGGCGGGTCCGTCGGGCCGGAGAGGACTCCGCGCGCGGGCCCTTCCACCACGGAAGACGTATCCACGAAGACGTGACCGTCGCGGATGGCGATCGGAAAGCGGTCCATGCCACGAGGTGCGGGACCCGCCAGGTACTCGCCGATCACGTTGTAGGAGCTGCCGTGGCAGGGGCACCGGAACCCGGCCGAGATCCCGACCGATGTTCCTGCACACTCTCCGACCTTGCAGCCGAGGTGCGGGCACTTCTGATAGAGCGCGCGCAGGCCGCCCTGGAACTGCGTGACGTAGAAGCGCCCGTCGAGGAAGTACTTCACGGTGCCTTCTTGCAGGAAGTCGGCGAGTGGGCCTGCGTCCACCTCTCCAACGAACGCGCCGGAGGTCCCCGGGTTCAAGATGTCGTAGCTCGTCCATCCGGCCTCGATGACCAGCGCGACGCCGAGCATCTTCCACGTGGTGCTCAGGAAGTCGCGGCGATCGACCGGCTCGGCGGCGTGCTCCGCCGGCGAAGTCTCGGGCTCGGGGTTCGGCTTCTGCTGTTCGTCCATGTCAGAGCTCCAGGTAGAGATGGTCCCACGGCCAGACCCATGACCAGCCGGGACCACGGAAGAGCGCGCCGACCAGCGTCAGGACGAGCGCCGCGACGGCGAGCGCCGTGAACGCGATGACGAGCATCTTCCGGTCGCGGATCCGCCAGCTCGTGCTCCGGTCCAGGTACGGCACCGCGAACAGGAACAGCAGCGCCGCGCCGGGGATCAGGATGCCGGCGACCATCGGCTGCAGATGCGCCAGTAGTTCCTGCAGCCCCGCGAAGTACCAGGGGGCCTTCGCCTCCTGCGGGGTGAGGCTGGGGTTCGCGATGTCCTTCAGCGGCGCGTTGAACATGATCCCTAGCAGGAACACCGCCGCGACGACGATCGCGCCCACCACGACGTGCCTGATCAAGAAGTGCGGCCACGTGAAGACGGTGTCGTCGGGCTCCTGCTCCTCGCGTTGCTCGATCTCACGGGGGACGACGCCGAGGAGGCGGTACCGCTCCTTGGGCTCCTCGTCAGGCATCGGTCGTCACCTCCTCCGTCTGCACGACGGCCACATCGACGACCGCAGACTCCGGCTCCTCGTCGCGATCGGCGATCGCGAAGCCGTCCTTGCGCACGCGCCAGACGTGGACGGCGATGAGCAGGACCATCAGCGCCGGGACGAAGTAGATGTGCAGCACGTAGAAGCGGAGCAGCGCCGCCGCCCCGACGTCGCTGCCGCCCAACAACATCTGTCGCGTGCTGTCGCCCATGGCCGGGACGTAGCCCGCGATGTTGGTCCCGACGGTGATCGCCCAGTAGGAGAGCTGGTCCCACGGCAGCAGGTAGCCGGTGAACGACGAGAACAGGGTGAGCACCAGGAGCACCACGCCGATGACCCAGTTGAACTGTCGCGGTGCCTTGTACGCGCCCGAATAGAACACCCGCATCAGGTGGATGAACACCACCAGCACCATCAGGTGCGCCGACCAGCGGTGGATGTTACGGACGAGTTGTCCGAACGCGACAGTGGTCGCCAGCGCGTGCATGTCGAAGTACGCGTCCGGTGGAACAGGGTGGTAGAAGAACATGAGGTACATGCCCGAGATGAACAGCACCAGGAAGAGCACCGTCGAGATGTACCCCAGCCGGAACGTCGAACGGAACGACAGCACCTTCCGGGGAACCTTCACGGGGTACAGGTGCAGGAAGAAGTTCTGGAACGAGGTCAGCGCGCGCCCGCGCGTCGTGGACGTCGAGGGGTGCCGGATCGCCGAACGATAGAGCTCGCTCTTCTGGATCGCGTCCTTCGGGTGGAAGAGCGATCGGTACCAGCTCCGCTCGCGCACCTTCCGTCCGCCGGCGGCCATGAGCTCAGCTCCCCACCGGCGCGAGCGCGATGGGGGCGGTCGAGGCCTCGGACCACCCCTGCAGTGACAACGCGTCCGTCGGGCACCGGTCGACGCAGAGCGCGCACCGGATGCAGCGTTCCTCTTGGATGATGAGCGCGCTCGACGGCGCCTCCGCCCGCACGCCCTCGATGTCCTCGATCGGGATGATGCGGATGCACTTCTCGGGGCAGACGTCCACGCACCCCCCGCACAGGATGCAGATCGAGGGATCGAGCATGATGTTCAGGAAGCACTGCAGGCACCGTTGGGCCTCGTGCCTCGCCTCGTCTTCGGTGTAGCCGAGCTCGATCTCCGGTGAGCCGATCCGGCGCTCGGTCGGCTCGGCGGGGATCTCGACCCGCGGGTACTCCGTGTAATCGGGCGTGCGTCCGCGGACCTCGATGATGGGCAGGAGCTTCCGCAGGGAGAGCGAGGGTCTGGGCGGCTCCTCGCCGGCGATCTGCCGGTGGATGGACGCCGCCGCGCGCCTTCCGTCGCCGATCGCGTCGATCAGGTTGCGCGGCCCGAACGCGACGTCTCCGCCTGCGTAGATCCCCTCCGCGCTCGTGGCGAGCGAATCGCGATCGATCGCGATCGTGCCCCGCGGGCTCAGCTCGACCCCGTCCTCGGGGGCGAGCCACGACAGATCGGGCGCCTGTCCGATCGCCAGGATCACGGAATCGCACTCGATGACCGACTCACTTCCGTCGATGAAGCGCGGGTTGAAGCGCCCGTCGGGGTCGAAGACCGATGCAACGTTCAGCGTCTCGAGCCCTCGGACATGGCCGTTGCCGACGATCGACTTCGGACCCCGTCGCGTGAGGACCTCGATCCCCTCGACCTCGGCCTCCTCGATCTCGAACTCGTGTGCGGGCATCTCCTCGCGACTTTCGAGCGCGACGACCCGAACGCGCCGCGCGCCCAGCCGCTTCGCGACGCGCGCCACATCGAGGGTCTGCGTCAGCGCGCCCTCACCCTCCCCGTCGTCGATGTCGTCAGACGAAGCCGGTGTCGGCCGGCCGGCGGCGATCTCTCGGAGCGCCGTGCGGGCGGCATCGAGCGCGACGTTTCCGCCGCCGATCACGACCACGTCCTCACCCAGCTCCACCCGGTATCCGAGGTTCGCGTTCAGCAGGAAGTCGACCGCACGGAGCACCCCGTCGAGCTCCACCCCGGGGATGGCCAGGTCGCGTCCCCGCATGCATCCGACGCCGAGGAAGACCGCGGCGAACCCGTCGTCGCGGAGCGAGCGCAGGGAGAAGTCACGGCCCAGCGCCTGGCCGGTCCGAAGCTCCACGCCCATGTCGAGGATCGCGCGGATCTCGTCTTGCAGCACGTCGCGGCGGAGGCGATACGGCGGGATGCCGAGCACCATCATGCCCCCGGGCCGATCCTGCGCCTCGAAGACCACCGGACGGTATCCGTAGGTCGCCAGGTCATGCGCGCAGGCCATGCCCGCAGGGCCGGCACCCACGATCGCGACCCGCTCCTCGCGCGCGGGCGACATCGGCATCGCGTCCGCGTAGATGTTCGAGCCGTGCCCGCTCTCGACACCGAACTTCTCGCAGACGTAGCGCTTCAACCCCCGGATCGCGATCGGTGTATCGATCGCACCGCGGCGGCAGGCGATCTCACACGGCGCCGCGCAGACGCGGCCGCAGATCGACGGGAACGGGTTCGGGAGGCGCGCGATCCTGTACGCGAGCTCGTCGTCTCCCGCGGCGATCGCTGCAACGTAGCGGCCCGCGTTCGTGAGGACCGGGCAGGCCTGCGTGCACGGGACGTTCGCGTCGAACCACTCGGCCCCGACGTCCATCGTTTCGAACCGCATCCGCTAGCGCTTCCCGTTTGGCTGCAGGCGGACGAACAGCACGCAACACGCGACGAACGCGGCCACCCACCAGAGCGTCACCAGGACGTCGCGAACCTTCGGTTCGACATGCAGGGACAGGTACGACAGGAGGTTGTTGGGCACCAGGACGAGGAGCAGGTAGCAGGCGAGGAGCATGACGCCGGACGTCAAGAACGCTCGCCCCCATTGCTCAGAGGCTGGGCTGACGCCGGCCTTCCGCGGTCCCGCCACGTGATCGTTCACACCCCGATACTGTTGCGCCTGCGCGCGCTCGGCGCACCGCCAAAGGTCCCGAGTCGGAGGGGTCGGGCGGCCCCTCGCGCGCTCGTCGCAGCCTACATCGGGTCTTCCGAGCCCGGGTCGACGGACCCGCCCCTCCGGAGCGCTAGCATCTGCCGGTCATGGGTGAGCCTGAGGATCCGACGACCGATCGACCCGAGGCCGTCGGTCCGGTCGATCCCCTGAAGGTCCCGCGGTTCGCGGGACCGTCCACGTTCGCGCGGCTGCCCAGGAGGGACGAGGTGGACCGCTGCGACGTCGCCGTCGTGGGCGTGCCGTTCGACAGCGCCGTCACGTATCGCCCGGGAGCGCGTTTCGGGCCGCACGCCGTTCGCAACGCGACCAGGCTGCTCCGCTCCTACCACCCGGGCCTGGACGTGCGCCCGTTCGCCGCGCAGCAGGTCGCCGACGCCGGCGACATCGCCTGCAACCCGTTCGACATCCAGGAGGCGATCAGCCAGATCGAGTCGGGCGCGGAGGAGATCCTCTCGGGCGCGTCACACCTTTTGTCGATCGGGGGAGACCACACGATCGCGCTGCCGCTCCTGCGGGTCATGAACCGTCGCCACGGTCCGGTCGCGCTCCTGCACTTCGACGCGCACCTGGACACGTGGGACACGTACTTCGGCGCCGAGTACACGCACGGGACGCCGTTCCGCCGCGCCTGGGAGGAGGGGCTGCTCCTGCAGGACCATGCGATGCACGTCGGGATCCGGGGGCCTCTGTTCTCGCCCGAGGACCTGGTCGACGACGAGCGGTTCGGGTTCGCGATCGTGGGGGCCATGGAGATGAATACGATCGGTGTCGAGGATGTGGTCGCCCGCGTCCGTGAGCGGCTGGCCGATGCGCCCGTCTACGTGTCGATCGACATCGACGTCTTGGATCCGGCGCACGCCCCCGGGACGGGCACGCCCGAGGCCGGCGGTCTCACCAGTCGCGAGCTGCTGGGCATCCTGCGAGGCCTGGCGGGCGTGAACGTGGTGGGGGCCGACATCGTCGAGGTCGCTCCGGCGTACGACCACGCCGAGATCACGGCCATGGCCGCCTCGCACGTGGCGTACGAGCTGCTGGCGCTCTTCGCTCGCCGGTCCTAGCTCGGGACAAGCACGCCGAACCGCGCGAACCGCGCCAGCCGGGCGCTCCCGCCGTCATCGTCGGTGCTCTCCTCGAAGGACGCTTCGCCCGCCACGATCTCGGCGAAGCCCGCCGCGACCTCACGGAGGAAGGGCCCGAGCTCGGCATAGCGACTGAAGTGCGCGACGTAGACGAACGACACCCCGTCGGCGAGCTCCGCGACGCGCGCCGTCGATCGCGCGAACGCCTGGACATCCGAGTCGGGGAGGTGCGCGTAGATCGGCCCGGTGTTGTACGTGTCGCCCCCGAAGAGCAGGCCATTCTCCTCATCCAACAGGCAGATCGAGTCGGGCGTGTGGCCGGGCGTGTGCAGGACCTCGAGCGTGCGTCCTCCGAGGTCCAGACGGTCGCCGTCCTTCAGCAGCCGCGTCGGGATGGACGGCGGGATCCTCCAGTCGGCGAAGTCGAAGTCGTCGGGGAGGGGTCTGGGCGTGGTCTCGTCGCTCAGGAACCCGAAGAACTCCTCGTCGGTCGCGCGGAAATCGCCGAATCGCTCGAGCATCCGGAGCGTGTACGCAGCGTACGGTTCGAGCTTGGCCATGTCCGGGCCTCGCTGCAGCTTCTCGGCGCCGAGCTCGTGGATCGCGATGTCGTCGAACCCGTTATTTCCCCCGGAGTGGTCCCAGTGGTAGTGCGTGTTGACGACCGCGACGTCGAGATCGGTGAGCGTGGCGACCGCGCCACGGATGTCGCCGACCCCCAGACCGGTATCGATCAGGATCGCGCGCTCGCTGCCGGCGACCAGGAAGCAGTTCACGTGCGGCGGCGCGGCCACGAGCCACACGCCCGGTTGATGTTCCCGTGTCGCGAACCAGGACCCCGTCGTCATCAGTGGTCGTGATCGAGGACGCCGGTGTCGGCTCCCAGGAACCGCAGGAGGTTGCCGAAGATCGCGAACATCGTGAACACGGTAGCCGCGATCAGGATGAACACCACCGCCACGGCGGCGATCGTCGGCGTGAACCCGTATCGCAGGCTGTTGAACACCTTGATCGGCAGGGTCTCCACGGCGAACCCCGCCACCAGGAACGCGATGATGTACTCGTTGAGGCTCAGCACGAACGCGGCCGCGTAGCCGGTGATGATCGACGGCAGGAGCAGCGGAAGCGTGATCGTACGGAACGTCGTCCGGGGGTTCGCGCCAAGCGTCTGGGCGGCTTCGCCGAGCGAGCGGTCCATCTGGTCCATCGCGAGCGAGATCGTCACGAGCGGAAGCGTCGAGAAGAAGATGCCATGGGAGACGATGACGTTCTCGATGCGCTGGAAGTACCCGGTGGACAGCCAGAAAACCTGAGCCCCGATCGCGCTGATGACGGGTGGAAGCATGAACGGCAGGATCCCCAGGGAGTAGAAGAGCGGCGCCAGACGGACGTCGTAGGCGCGGAGCACGTACGCGAGCGGCGTGGCGATCAGCACCGCGATCGCGCTGCTCGCCGCCGCGATGACCAGGCTGCGGGTGATCGCGTCCCGCCAGCCGGTGTCGTTCACGAGCTCCCCGTACCAGTGGAACGAGAACCCGTCGGGTGGGAAGTCCATGTATCGGTTCTGGTTGATCGACACGATCGCCACGACGAGGAGCGGCGCCACGAGGAACAGGATGACGGTGGCGGTGACCGTCCATCGCACCACCCGCATCAGGTCGCGCTCCTGGTCCGGGACTCGAGGAGCATGACGATGCCGACCACGGCCAGCGACAGGATCGTCAGGAAGAGCGCCATGGCGGCGGCGAACGGCACGTTCGCGTTGAACGACGCCTGATCCGAGATGAACACCGAGAGCGTCCAGTGCTCAGGCCGACCCAGGATCGAAGCGATCAGATAGCTCCCGAGCGTGAAGACGAACACCAGCAGGAACCCCGCCATCAGGGTCGGACGCATGATCGGCACGACCACCGTGCGGAACGTCTTCCACGGGGACGCTCCCAGGGTCTGCGCGGCCTCGGTGACCTCACGGTCCAGGCGAGAGAGCGGTGGATAGAGCGTCAGGACGCAGTACGGGAACGCGATGTAGCTCAGACCCAGGAGCACGGCCAGGAAGCCGGGCTGATACGCGCGAGGCTCGTCCATCAGCCCGAGCCAGACCAGGATGTTCGAGATCCCGGAGGCTCGTCCCAGCAGGACGCTCCACGCGAACCCGACGATGACCTCGGAGAGGCTGAGCGCCGAGAGGACCAGGATCAGCAGGGCGACGTGCGGGCGACGGCGCATCCGGGTCAGGAAGAACGTGAACGGGAACGCCACCGCGATGCACACGGCTCCAGCGAGCAACGAGATGCCGATCGAGAACGCCGCACGGTCCAAGAACACGGGCTGGAGGAGCCGCTTCCAACTCGCGGGGTCGAACGCCGGCTCGTAGAACCCGCCCGAGATCCGACGGTAGAACGAGTACGCGACCATGATCCCGAACGGGGCAACGAAGAAGATCGCGAGCATCAACAGCGGGAACGCGAGCACCAGATAGGCGGCCCGGGTGGGTTTGCGTCGATCGCTCACGTCCGATCGCCACCGCCCACCACGACGCATGCCTCGGAAGGGAACGAGATGGCGACGCGTTGGCCTTGTTCCACTGGGACGCGCTCGCGAGGAGAGCCGGCCACGACCACGTTGTCGTCCAGTCCGCAGTCCACGTAGCACTCGAACATCTCGCCGAGGTCGCGAACGAACACGACCGTTCCTGGGAGCGCGTTGCGGTCGGGAGGGTCGCCGAGCAGGAGGTGGGCGTCCTCCGGCCTCACGGAGATGACGACGTTCCCGGATGCCGCTTCCCCGGACACAGTGAACTCGCGGCCGGCGACCCGCAGGACCCCGTCGCTGTCGCGGGTTCCCGGGAGGAGGTTCGTGGTCCCGATGAAGCGAGCCACGAAGGAGGTGGCAGGCCGCCGGTAGACGTCGAGGGGGGCGCCGATCTGCTCGATCCGTCCGGCGTTCATCACGACGACCAGGTCCGACATGGTCATCGCCTCGCGCTGATCGTGCGTCACCATGATCGTCGTGATCCCGAGCTTCTGTTGAAGGAGCCGGAGCTCGACCTGGAGCTGTTCCCGGAGGTTCGCGTCCAGCGCCGAAAGTGGTTCGTCCAGGAGGAAGAGCCGCGGCTCCAACGCGAGGGCGCGGGCGGTCGCCACGCGCTGGCGCTGCCCGCCCGAGAGCTGCGAGATCCGGCGATCGGCGAGGCCCTCGAGCGAGACGAGCGTCAGCAGCTCTTGGACGCGTTCCTGGATCCGATCCTTCGCGACGCCCCGGATCCGCATGGCGTAGCCGATGTTGCCGGCGACCGTCAGATGAGGGAAGAGCGCCAAGCTCTGGAAGACCATCCCCATGTCGCGGATGTGGGGAGGCTGGTCCGTGACGTCCTCGTCGTCCACGACGATCCGGCCCTCGGTCGGTTGCTCGAGGCCGGCGATCATCCGCAGGAGCGTTGTCTTCCCGCACCCCGAGGGTCCGAGGAACGAGATCAGCTGCCCCGCCGGCAGCTCCAGGTCGACGCCGTCGACCGCCGCGACGTCGTCGAAGTGCTTGACCAGCCCCTGAAGCTTCAGACCCCCTCTGGCACCCACCGTGTCAGGACAGGATCATCTCGGTCCACTTCTGGTCGATCCAGTCCTCCCAGACGTCGTACATCTCGTACTTGGGCCGAAGTGCCGCTTCGGGGCCCGGGCCGCCGACGGCCGCGTACTCGTCCTCCGTCAGATCCATCGACTCCTTGGTCGCCGTAGGGGTGGTCCCCAGCGTCCGCGCGAGCTCGGCCTGGATCGTCGGCTGGCACATGTAGTCGACGAACGCCTGGCAGGCGGCCGGGTTCTCGGTGGTCTTCGTGATCGACCAGAAGCCGGAGTCCAGGATCGCGCCCTCAGTGGGGAACACGCTTCGGAGGGCTTCGCCCTGCGAGGCAGCGTATGTCGTGATGTCGTGGTAGAACTGCCCGAGCGAGACCTCGCCGGTGTTGTAGGCCTGTTGCGCGGTGGCTTCGTCCCGGTACCACAGCTTCACGTTCGGCTTGACCTCCTGGAGCTTGGTCAGGACCTCGACCACGCCGTCCTGCGTCTCCAGGATGTCGTAGCCGCCGAAGTAGCAGGTCGCGCAGATCTCGATCAGGTAGGAGTTCGCGACGTTCTTGAGCAACGCGAGCTCGTCGCTCCACTTCGGGTCCCAGAAGGCGGTCCACGAGTCGGGGCTCTCGGGAACGCGCTCCGTGTTGGACACGAGCGTGATGTACCAGGACACGGCGCCTACCCCGGCGACGGCCCCCGAGTCGTCCGTCCGGATGTACCCCTCCGCGAGGAACTCGTTGTTCGGGATCGCGGACAGGTCGTAGGTGGCCAAGATCCCGCCGTTGATCGCGCGCTGGACGCCGACGCCGGAGAGCATCGACACGTCGGCGGGCGGCGGCGTCCCGGCCTCGACCGCGTTCTGGAGCTGAACGACCCAGACCTCCGACGTGGGCTCGGGGAGCGATTCCACCTCGACGCCGGTCGCCTCGGTGAAGGCGGGATACATCTTCTTGAAGTTGTCCTCGAAGAAGCCGCCGTACGTCGAGACCTTGATCTTGGTTCCCTCGATGCTCTGCGGCGACTGCGAGGCGGCGCTGCTGCTGCTGGGGCTTCCCGCGGCCGGGGCCGGCTTCTTGGGCGCGCACGCGGCCAGGATCGACGGGAGCGCGAGACCCGTTCCCGCCAGGACCCCGCCGCGCTTGATCAGGTCTCGTCTGGTGATCGGTGTGTCTGCGCCCATGGATCTCCCCTTTCGTCGTGCGTGGCCGTAGGGTACGTCCGGCCGACAGCGCCGAGCAAGACGCCCCTACGGGATCAGTCCGAACACGGTCGACGGCGCGCCCGACCCCGCGCTGTTCCTGGGGCCGCCCCACACGATCCAACTCCCGATCGCCGGCAACGCTCCCAGTTTCGTCAGGTTCTCCAGCGTGAAGCGATGCTCGTGGAGCGTCAGCGTCGTCTCTCGGTACTTGAAGTCGTTGCCGGGATCGGGGCCGAACGTGTCGGTGCCGAGCAGGCCGCGATCACCGAGCACGCCCTGGTCGATGAGCCACCTGACCGACGCGAGCGAGAAACCCGGTTGGTGGAACCCGCCCTTGCCGCTGCCGCACGAGTAGTAGCTGATCGTGCCTGGTCCGCGATCGGGTCCCCAGAACTCGTCGCAGCCCGTCCACAGGAGGACGGCGGCATCCTGGGGCATCGGGCCGTTGTCGGCCACCCACGCCTCGAGGTCCGCGACGGTCGCGCGGTAGTCGACGTTCGCCGCCGTCTGTTCGCGGATGTCGACGACGACCGCGGGCAGGATGAAGTCGCCCGGATCCAGCCGGTCGGCGCAGAGCTCGTCCACGTGGAAGTGGCACGGCGCGCTGTAGTGCGTGCCGGTGTGCTCGCCCTCCTTCACGTACTGCATGTAGAAGCCGTCTGCCGCGACCGTGAACGCGGTCTGCGACGAGAACTTGGGGTCGCCGGGGAACCCGGGGATCACCGCTGGGTCGTTCACGTGGCTCAGGAACACGGCCTTGCTGAACCCTGGGAGCGACGTGTCGGTGCCGGCGCGTGCGCCTTGGGATGCCGCTCCCGCGGCGTAGCCGGCGATCGCGACGATCGCCACGACCGAGACGAACGAGATCACCTTGCGACGCATGACGGACCTCCCCTTCAACCTCGCCGGCGGATGACCGCGAGGGCCAGACCGTAGCTCACACCGAAGACCATGCACACCACGCCGTACGGCCCCGGGTCGCCTCCCGTTCGCGCGGCGGCCGCCCACGGCGCCTCCACCCACCCGGAGCACGGCCGCCGACGCTCGCCGGTTTCCACTCCTCGAGTCCTGCTGCTTTCCACGTCGAGGACCCTACGAGGGCGTCAGGGCAGCAGTTCGAACGCCTCGACGTGGGCCGGGCGGACGACCGAGAAGTGACGATGGTCGAGCGTCGCGATCTGCGTGATCTTCAGACGTTCGGCGAGCGCGATCACAGAGGCGTCGACGGTTCCGAGCGGCAGATCTCGATACCTCCATGTCAGTTCGACGATCCTTGGCCAGTCCTGCGCGTCGACCGCCATCGGCTCCAGCGAGCCGTCGGCGATGTCCCCGAGGAACTGCAACTCCGCATCGGTGCCGATCCGTCGGGCGACGAAGTGCGCAACCTCGGAGATGACGAGCACCGGAACGAACAGCGCGCCGGGCGTGCTCAGCAAGAGTTGCAGGCACGCCTCGTGGTCGCGATCTGTCGCGTCGACGTATGCGATCAGCGGGCCGGCGTCGACGACGAGGCTTACAGCTCCCCCAACCTGCGCTTCTCGTCCATGATCTCCGCGAAGATCTCGTCGACGCGCCGCGAGGCGTCGCCGATCCCGCTGCGACCCGCTCCGGCGGCTCGAAGGACGCGACGCGGACGTCCGTTCAGGTGTGTCTCGATCGCCTCGCGGGTGAGCTCCGATACCGTCATGCCACGACGAGCTGCCTCCTGTCGGAGCTTGATGTCGAGATCCTCGGGCAGCTTCACGGTCGTCCTCTTCATGATATGCCAGCATACTCTCGCTGAGCCTGGCATGGAACCCGTCCCACGCCTGTGATCGATGTCACGACAGGGAGGGGCCGGCCCTTCAGGCGAGGTTCACGCGTCCGCGACGACGGACTCGAGGATGTCGGCTCCCCGGATCCGCCCGGGCTCGGCCCGGATCGCGTGCGCGTTCGCGGCCATCCGCGTCTTCAGGTTGTCGTCCGCGAGCAGGCGGTTCACCGTGCCGATCAGGTCATCGTCCGTCCAATCGTAGGTGGGGAGGCGTTCGCCGAACCCCGTCTCACGCAGCCGTTGCGCGTTGTCGTACTGGTCCCAGAAGAGCGGAAGCCCGATCATCGGCAGCCCGAAGTGGAAGCCTTCGCACACCGTGTTGTTCCCGCCGTGCGTGATCAGCAGGTCGCACTGCGGCAGGATCGACGGCTGCGGCAGGAACTGCTCGCCGTACATGTTGGGTCCGAGCGTCATCTGGCCCTTCAGCGGTCCCATCGACACGATCGTGCGGTGCTCGGTCTTGGCCATCGCATCGATAAGGCGCTGCATCAGCCCGACGTCCATGCAGCCGAGCGACCCGAGCGAGAGGTAGACCACCTTGCCGTCGCCGGGAACCTGCTCGGCGACATCGAACGGCGCGTCGCTCGTCCGCACCGTGGAATTCAGCCGGTGCCACGAGGCATCGAGCGGTCGTGCGCGCGGATAGTCAGCCACCTTGGGGAACAAGTAGAGGTTCGCCCACGGCGAGTTGGTGTTGAACTCGTCGAGCGGGCAGGCCGCCACGCCTACCGACGCCCGGAAGTCGTTGTGCTCCGCCAGGAGCTGCTCGTGCTGGGCGTGGTACTCGTCCTTGAACGCCTGCCACTCGCTCCGATCGTCGATCGGCAATCCGGACAGCGGCGGGGGCAGATACGCGTCGCGCATCTCCAGCGGGTTCGCCGAGACGAACCGGACCCACGGACAGCCCGCCAGCTCCACGGCCGGATACCCGGTCACGTTGTCGGTGCAGACCACGTCCGGGCCGATGTCGTCCCAGATCTCCATCAGCCGCGGATGCGAGTACTGCGCGCCCGCGACCAGCGTCTCCCAGATCGGCTTCGTCACCGTGGCGATCTGCTCGGTCGTCGGCGTCCGGAACTCCGGCGCGGTCACGCGGATGAACTCGGCCCACGGGTCGGCGGTCGGGTCGACGTTCTCCTCTGGCGGCGCCATGCGCATCATGCGTTCCTCGAACCCGCGCTTCTCGAGCTCGCCCTCGAACGACTCGTCCACCACGAACACGATCCGGTGTCCGCGTTCGGCGAGCACGTCGGCGATCGCGACGCAGTTGTTCGTCGGCCCCCACGCGCCCGGCTCGGGGAAGAACGCGATCGTCTTGCGGTCGGCCATCGGACGGTCTCCCTTCGGTCGGATCGTCGGTTCATGGGCGTCGAGCGCCGGCGCGAATCATAGGCCGAACAGGGAAGAGGCCGGCCCGTATGGGCCGGCCTCGTGAGGCGCTGACAGCCGAGCGACGCGGCTCAGACGTCGCTCAACAGTCGTAATACAGGTGGAACTCGTACGGGTGCGGGCGCAGGCGCACCGCGTCGAGCTCGTGGGTCCGCTTGTACTGGATCCACGTGTCGATGACGTCCTGCGTGAACACCCCGCCCTCGAGCAGCCATTGGTGGTCGCTCTCCAGGTTGTCGAGCACCTCCTCGAGCGAACCCGGCACCTGCTTGACCAACGCCTTCTCCTCGGGCGGCAGGTCGTAGAGGTCCTTGTCCATCGGCTCCGGCGGCTCGATCTTGTTCTTGATCCCGTCCAGGCCCGCCATCAGCATCGCGCTGAACGCGAGGTACGGGTTGCACGTCGGGTCCGGCGTGCGGAACTCCAGGCGCTTGGTGGCCGGACTCTTCGAGAAGACCGGGATGCGGATGCAGGCGCTGCGGTTCCGCTGGCTGTACACCAGGTTGATCGGCGCCTCGTAGCCCGGCACCAGCCGGCGGTACGAGTTCGTCGTGGGGTTGGTGAACGCGAGGAGCGACGACGCGTGCGAGAGCAGACCACCGATGTAGTACCGGGCCATGTCGCTGATCCCGGCGTAGCCGACCTCGTCCCAGAACAGGTTCTCGTCGTCCGTCCACAGGCTCTGGTGCGTGTGCATCCCCGAGCCGTTGTCCATGAACAGCGGCTTCGGCATGAACGTGACCGTCTTGCCGGCCTGCCATGCCGTGTTCTTGACGACGTATTTGTACTTCAGCACATTGTCGGCGGTCTTGAGCAGAGTGTCGTAGCGCATGTCGATCTCGGCTTGGCCCGCGGTGCCGACCTCGTGGTGGTGCACCTCGATCTTGATGCCGACCTGCTCCAGGTTCAGCACCATCTGGCTGCGCAGGTCCTGGTACTGGTCCATGGGCGGAAGGGGGAAGTAGCCCTCCTTGTAGCGCGGCCGGTAGCCCAGGTTCTTGCCGCCCTGCTCGGCGCCTGAGTTCCAGACGCCCTCGTCGGCATCGATGTGGTAGTAGCCCTCGTGCTGGTTCTGGTCGAACCGGATGGAGTCGAAGATGTAGAACTCGGCCTCCGGTCCCCAGTAGCTGATGTCCGCGATCCCGGTCTGCTTCAGGTACAGCTCGGCCTTCTTCGCGACGTAGCGCGGGTCGCGGCTGTACATCTCGCCGGTCACGGGGTCCTTCACGAAGCAGTTGATGTTGAGCGTGCGGTGCTGCGTGAACGGGTCCATGAACGCGGTGTCGGCGTCGGGGACGAGGAGCATGTCCGACTCCTGGATCTCCTGGAACCCTCGGATCGACGAGCCGTCGAACCCGATCCCGTCCTCGAAGAGCCCTTCGGTGAGCTCGGCCGCGGGGACCGAGAAGTGCTGCATCAGGCCGGGGAGGTCGCAGAAGCGGAAGTCGACGATCTCCGCCCCGCTCTCCTTCAACATGCTTAGGACGTCCTTGGGTGTAGCCACGGATCCTTCCCCCTCATCGCTCGACGACGTGCTTGCAGCGTATGAGCGGGTGGGCTCGTCCGTGTTTCCTCGCCGTTAACTCTGCGTAACGAAGGCATCCTCGGGAACGAAGAAGACCCCGGCGCCGGAGGCGCCGGGGTCTTGGGTTCTCGCGGTGGTCTTCGTTGGTGCGTGCACTACGGATCGGCGGTGGGAGGGCCCCCGCGAAGGGGGGGGTGTCGCGGGAACCCTCCGCGCCGAATCTGGCCTACCGACTCCTTCCGGGTGCTCGCCCGCCGCAGTCGCGGATCGGAACCAGCGCCGGTCGGAGCCGGAGAACCGAGCTCAGGATCGCGAGACCGAGGGGGAGGGGTCCCATCCAGAGGATGAGATTCGCGGTCGTGAGCACGTTGGCCATGCCGCAATCATCGTCCATGAGGTCCGTTCCAGCGCAGACTCAGTTGGGATGGTTTCTCGCTGGTCACGTACCCGGCTTCGAGTAAGACCTCCGCCCTGAGGCCGCTGCCGCGGCCTCAGTCCTCTGCGTCAGCCGCTCGGTACCCGACGCTCCGCACCGTTTGGATCAGATGCTCGTGCTCGGGGCCGAGCTTCGCGCGGAGACGGCGCACGTGAACGTCGACGGTGCGCGTCCCGCCATAGAAGTCGTATCCCCAGACCTCGCGCAGGAGGGCCGGCCGCGTGAACACGCGGCCAGCCCGGGAGGCCAGGAACCGCAGGAGCTCGAACTCCTTGAACGTGAGATCGAGCGGCCGGCCTTGGGCCGTAACCCGGTAGCTCTCGGTGTCGATCGCCAAGGCCCCCAGGCGGATCGTGGACTCGTCGCTCGCGCCGGCGCGCCGCCTGAGCATCGCTACGCGCAGCCCGATCTCCGCCGGCGGCGCGCCGGGGTACACGAATTCGTCGACGACCTCGTGCCACGGGTACCGCTCGACGCCGTCGCGTTCGACGATGGCGAGCGTCGGGATCCGAAGCTGGGAGGCCTGGATGGCCTGCAGGACCGACCACGCCTGACCGGGGTTCTCGCCCGCGTCCACCAGCATCGCGGCGGGTTCCAGCTCCCGGACGTGGTCGAGCGCGCCCACGGAGAGCGACTCCACCTTGAGGTCGAAGCGCAGATCGGTGAGGGCCGGAAGGGCGGCCTCGGGAGCGCGATCGGAGAGCAGGACCAGGAGAGCCATCGGCCCCATCACCTTAGCGGCTCGGCATCGTCGCCGGTACGCTTGACCTGCGATGACGACCGTGCAGCTGGCGCTCTCACATCATTGGCGGGTTCCCACGCACGCGTTCGCCGTGCTCACGCAGGATGTCGTCCAGGTCGTCGGCACGCGCCTCGGCCGCAACGACGCGGAGCGACCCGCCGTCGTGCTCGTGCACGGCCTCATGGGTTGGCACGCCAAGCCGAAGTTCGCCGCGTTCGCCGAGCACCTGACGGAGTGGTTCACGGTCTTCGCGTTCGATATGCGCGGTCACGGAGGATCGGGCGGCGTCTCGGACTACGGCGGCGCCGAGATCTACGACGTCGACGCGGTCGTCGCGCTCGCCCGGCGCGAGGGACACGGAACGGTCGTCACCATCGGCACATCGCAGGGTGGGATCGCGGTGCTCCGCCATGCCGGGCTCCTCGGAGGTGTCGACGCGGTCGTCGGCATCTCATCGCTCGCGTATTGGGATTGGCGCGACGGAGCGGAGCCTTTCGCCCGCCGGCAGCTCGACGCGCGCATCGGGTCGCGTTCCGGTCGCGCGGCGTTGCGCGCCTGGGGTGTTCGGCTCCCCGACGGATGGGACGAGCCGGAATCGCCCGAGGAGGTCGTGGGCAAGATCGCGCCGACGCCCGTCGTGATCATCCACGGCACGGACGACGATCTGTTCCCCCCCGACCACGCGCGTCGGCTGTACGAGGCGGCCGGCGAGCCGAAGCGCCTGCTGCTCGGGGACGGTTTCGGTCACGCCGAGGACGGGCTGACCCCGGCGTTCGAGCGACGGTTGGCACGCGTCGTGCACGAGACCTTGGGGTTGTCGTGGTCCGAGTGAGGTTGTTCGCCGCGTTGCGCGAGGCGGCCGATGCGTCGGAGGTGGAGGTGTCCGGCAAGACCGTCGGCGACGTCGTGGACGCGCTTTCCGACCGGTTCGGCGAACGCTTCGCGGCCGTGGCCGCGGTGTCCTCGTTCGTCGTGAACGGCGAGCGCGCCGCGCGCTCGGCGCCGATCGCCGAGGGGGACGAGGTGGCGTTGCTCCCTCCGGTCTCCGGCGGGAGCGGCTAGTCGAACCACCATTGCCTCCTCGGTGGCCTCAGCGCGGCGTCGAGATCCTCGACGGTTCCGACGAACTGGACGAGTCGCTCCGCGGAGAGGGTTCGCACCTGTCGTCGTATCGGTGACATCGCATCGGCGGCGAGCTGGATGCGCCGCCGTCCGGTTCGCGTAACGATGGGGACCCGAACGCCGCCGTCCGGGGGCAGCAACTCGACGAGGCCACCGCGGTCCAGCTTGGCGAGCAGACGACTGGTGATCTGCCGCGAGACCTGGAGGCGTCTGGCGAGCGCGGCTGCGTGTGCGTTGCGGTCTCGGGTGAGTAGCTCCAGGATCTCGAACTGCGCATAGGAGATGCCGAGCTCTTCGAGAGCGCCGTCGAGCCGGGACTCCATGCGTCGATGGAGCCGTCGCGATGCGTCGATCACCTCCCAGGCGCTGGGCGCGTTGGCCGTCGCGTTGGCGATGGGGACCTGCGGGTCCATCGCCGAGTTTTACTCCAGTTACCGACATGTCGGCCGCGTGGTTCGTCCTTTGCCCGGCAGCCGGCAGGTCAACGGGTTGACGCGAGGACCGACCCGTGACGCCGCCCGGCGTCAACCGGTTGACCCACGAAAGTGCTGGTGGCACCCGTCAACCTGTGGTCGCGTTTCATCGGGGCGCCGCCGCCCTGGCGTCAACCTGTGGACAGGTTCAGTCAACAGGTTCCATCGACGAGACGGGTCGACGAGACGGACGGACTCCGCCGCCGATCACCCCCGGACAGCCGACAGCAGGTTCGCGCGACCCCTGCCATACTCGGGCGCAACCCCACATGCGTTTCCATCGCGTCCTGCTCATCGTGAACCCCGTCGCGCGGACGGTGTCCAAACCCACGCTCGCGGTCATCGAGAAGGCCCTTTCCGCCGACTTCCGGTTGGAGGTATCGGAGACCAAAGAGCGTGGCCACGCGAACGAACTGGCGGCGCAGGCGCTCGAGGAGGGCGTCGACCTCGTCGTCGTCTTCTCCGGAGACGGCACGATCAACGAAGCCGTCAACGCCCTCGCGGGCACCGAGACCGCGTTGGGCGTCATCCCCGGCGGCGCCACGAACATCTTGGCGCGGGCGCTCGACCTGCCGACCGACCCCGTCGAGGCGACCGGTGTCCTCATCACGAAGGCGCTCGACGATGAAGCGTTCCGCCTGAACCTCGGTCGGGCGGACGGTCGCTACTTCGCCGTCAACTGCGGAGCGGGTGTCGACGCCGCGGCCATGCGACGCCTCGACGCCAAGTTCCCCAAGACGAAGGCGAAGTTCGATCGAGCCGCGTTCCGTGCCGTCGCATGGGAGCTGCTCGTCGGGTACGCGGGCCGCCGGCCGGATCTCGAGGTCAGCATCGACGGCGCCGATCCCACGCCGTCCCTCTCGGTGATGGTCGGCCGCACCGATCCGTACACCTACTACAAGGACCGCGGGCTGCGGATGACGCCGGAGGCCTCACTCGACTCGGGGCTCGACGTGCTCTCCGTCCGCAAGCTCGCCCGCCGGAGCGTTCCGCGCATCGCGTGGCAGGTCTTCGGTTCGGCTCGGCACGTCACCGGCCGCGACATCGACTACGTCCACGACGCCAACCACGTCCTGGTGACGTCGAACGATCCGTTCCCGGTGCAGGTCGACGGCGACTCGCTCGGCGATCACGTCCGCCTGGAGGTTCAGCTCGCGCCCGAGGCCCTCTGGGTCGTGGCCTGATCCGCCGGCGTTACCGCTCGATCCACCGGCGTCACCTGGATCCCGCATTCCCATTTGGACAGGCCCGCCCACCGTCCGGCGCGCTCCGGCTCGTCAGGCAGTCGCATCCGGGTGCACGGCGCGCACCCGATCGAGCTGTACCCCAGGTCGTAGAGCGGGTTGTGCGGGAGGTCGTGCTCCTTGAGGTAGTCCTCGACGTCTTGGTGCGACCACGCCGCCATCGGGTTCACCTTCACGATCCAGCGATCCGGCTCGAGCTCGTACTGCTGCACGAACGGCGCGGTCGCGCGCGTCGGCGATGACTCCCGCCGGAACGCGGTGATCCACGCGTCCAGCCCGCGGAGCGCTTCGAACATCGGCTGTACCTTGTTCAGGTCGCAGCACTTCTCCGGGTCGCGTTCGAACAGGCGCGGTCCCATGACCTCCGCCTGCCGCTCGACCGTGTACTCGCCGACCAGGTCGACGACGTTCAGCGCCAACCGCTCGGCCAACTGCTCTTTGAACGCGAGCGTCTCCGCGAACTGGTAGCCCGTCTCCAGGAACAGGATCGGGATGTCAGGTCGCATCTGGGTCGCCAGGTGCATCACGATCGTGCCCTCGGCCTGGAACGCCGATGCGATGGCGATCCGCTTCAACCCCGAACGTTCGAGCGCCCAAGCCAGGATCTCGCGGGGATGCGCCTCCTCGAACCGGTCGTTGAGCGCGACGAGTTCGTCGGAGGGAAGGAGGGTCTGCAACGTGGGGCCGCCCTTGGGTCGGGTGGGGTGGTGGCGCCGGGAGTCTACTCGACCCGTTTCGTATGCTGAAGGGCCTTACCCCTATCGAAAGGCCGGCATCCCACCATGTCCGACATCGACCAGATCCCTCCTCACGGCGGAACCCTCGTCAACCTGCTCGCGAACGGCGCTGGGGCCGACGGCCTCCGCGCCGAAGCCGCCAACCTTCCCAAGCTCGCGGTCTCCGACCGCGAGCTCGCCGACCTGGAGATGATCGCCGTCGGCGCCCTCTCACCGCTCACTGGCTTCCAGGGCGAGGCCGACTATCACTCGGTCCTGGACTCGATGCACCTCACGGACGGTCTACCCTGGTCGATCCCGGTGACGCTCTCCGTGGACGACGACGGCGCGCACCGCCTCGGCGGCGCGACCGCCGTGGCGCTCACCGCCGGTGAGGGCGGAGAGCCGCTCGCGGTCCTGCGGATCAGCGAGATCTACTCCCGTGACAAGTCGAAGGAAGCCGTCTCGGTCTACCGGACCGATGACCCTGGGCACCCCGGCGTCGCGGCGGTCAACGCGGCCGGCGACAAGTGCGTCGCCGGCAAGCTCGAGGTCATCGCGCTGCCGCCGCACGACGACTTCCTGCAATACCGGCTGACGCCCGCGCAGACGCGCGCCGCGTTCGCCGAGCGCGGATGGAAGACCGTCGTCGGGTTCCAGACACGGAACCCGATCCACCGCGCGCACGAGTACATCCAGAAGTGCGCGCTCGAGATCGTCGACGGCCTCCTGGTGCACCCGCTCGTCGGCGCGACGAAGGGGGACGACGTTCCCGCGGACGTGCGCATGCGCTGCTACGAGGCGCTGTTCGAGGGTTACTACCCGAAGGACCGCGCGATGGTGAGCGTGTTCCCCGCGGCGATGCGCTACGCGGGTCCGCGCGAGGCGATCTGGCATGCCATCTGTCGCAAGAACTACGGCTGCACGCACTTCATCGTCGGTCGCGATCACGCCGGCGTCGGCACCTACTACGGCACGTACGACGCGCAAGAGATCTTCAAGGAGTTCGCTCCGGGCGAGCTGGGGATCCAGACCTTGAACTTCGAGCACTCGTTCTGGTGCAACCGGTGTGAAGGGATGGCGTCGCCGAAGACGTGCCCACATGGCGAGGAGGATCGCGTCTCGCTCTCCGGCACGAAGGTGCGCGACATGTTGCGCGCGGGCGAGCGCCCGCCGCAGGAGTTCTCGCGTCCCGAGGTGGCCGACATCCTGATCGACGCCATGAGCGAGCAGACTCGCTAGCGGATCAACTCCTCCGCCAGCAAGCCCATCAGGTACGAGTCGACGTGTCGTCCACCCGCGAACTCCGATCGGCGGCGCGTGCCTTCGACGACGAACCCCACCTTCTCGTAGGCGCGTCTGGCGCGCGGGTTGGTCTCGAACACGGTGAGCTCGATCCGTTGCAGGTTCATGTGCTCGAAGCCGAACCGGCAGAGGGTGCGCACGGCGTCGGTGCCCAGTCCCTCGTCCCAGTACGGCTTGCCGAGCCAGATGCCGAGCACGGCCGTGCGCGGCGCCGTCTCGATCGTGAAGAACCCACCGCTGCCGATCGCGACGCCGCCTTCGAGCCGTTCGATCACGAAGCTGGACCTCGTGGGGTCCTTCTCGGCCCCTTCGACGAACGCCTTGTAGTCCGAGACGGCCTGCGGCATCAACATGCCGAGACTCTCGCCGACATCCGGATCGTTGATCAGGTCGTTCAGCGCGGCGATGTCGGCCGGCTCGTGTGCGCGGAGCCGGACCAGCGTTCCTTGCAGGGCGGGGACGTGCTCTTCCACGAGCGAGGAGCATACCCACGCCGCCACGGCCGGGTTGAGTCGTTCTCGGGGGCACTGGTAGCCTCCGAATATGCAGGTCATCCCCCGCGTGTCCCTGCGCGTCATCGTTGGCATCGTCGCCCTCTCGGGGGTGCTGATCGCCGTCCCCGCCCAGGCGGACACGCAGGACGATCTGAACGCGGCGCGCGACGAGCTCGCGTCCAAGCAGGCAGAGCTCGACGCCCTCACATTGCAATGGCAGCAGACCGAGACCGCCTACGCGCAAGCGCAGGATGGCGTCCGCGAGGCGCAGACGCAGATCGGCACATTGCAGGCGCAGCTCGTCACGATCCAGGTGCGGTTCAACGAGCAGGTGCGGGAGGTCTACATCTCCGGCGGTAACGAGGCGATCGGGGCGCTGCTCGGGTCGGTGTCGTTCTCCGACTTCGCCGACCGGCTCCGGTTCGCGGAGAACATCGCGCAGGGTGACCAGGACCTGGCGACCTCGGTTGCCGTGAAGAACGAGCGCCTCCGTCGCGAGCGGGAACGACTGGCTCGAGAGGCCGATGCGCAGGCGAAGGCCGCCACCCTCCTGCAGTCGCAACGGGCGTCTATGGACGCCCGGCTCGGAGACCTCCAGGCGACCGTGAGCGAGCTGTACCAACAGTTCCAGGCCGAGCAGGCCGTGCAGATCGGGCTGCCGCCGCAAGGCGGCGGTGGGTCGTTCCCGGTGAGCGGCTCGGGGGCCATCTCGACGTGTCCGGTCGCGGGCGCGAACTCGTTCGTCGACTCGTTCGGCTGGCCGCGGCCGGGGCACACCCACCAAGGCATCGACCTGATCGCGGCGTACGGCACACCGATCGTCGCTGTCCACAGCGGCAACGCCGTCCAATCGCCCAACGACCTCGGCGGGAACGCGGTGCTCGTCTACCACGATGGGGGAAGCGACTTCACCTATTACGCGCACATGAGCTCGTACGGCGCGTCGGGTCACGTCGGAGCCGGGCAGGTCATCGGCTACGTGGGCTCGACCGGCGACACCAGCGTGAACCACCTGCACTTCGAGTACCACCCGGGCGGCGGCGGCGCGATCGATCCGTACCAGACGCTGCTCGCCGTCTGCTGAGCCTGCGGGCGTAGGATGGGCGACGTGAGCGAGCAGAGGACGGGCCAGCGGCGGATCGACCGGATCCGCGACCAGGCATACGTGGAGAGCATCGACGCCCTGTCGTTGGACGACCTCCGTACCCGTCGGGACGAGTGTCTGGCCGAGCGCGAGTACCTGTCGCTCCTTCGCCGGTTGGTGCAGGGGCGTGCGGAGATCCTCCGCGCCGAGCTCGACGCCCGCGGCTCCGACGAGGACAAGGGCCCGCTGATCGATCGATTGGCCCAGATCCTGGCCGGTGACGAACGACAGTCCCCGGCGCGAGGAGAGGCCGTCAAGATCGGTCTCCCCGAGGAGGAGATGCTGCTCGCGCGCCGCCGGATCGAGCGCCTGGTCTCGGACGCCGGCATCTCCGATCCGAGCGCGCTGGACGACGCGAACCTGGCGGGCGCCGTCGAGCTGCTCGCCAACGAGGAGCGTGAGGTCTCCACCTCCCGGTCCGACGTGATCCGCGTGCTGGACATCCTGCAGGACGAGCTGAAGCGCCGGTACCGCGAGGATCCCACGCTCGTCCTGAGCTGAGCCGGTGGGCGCCGTCCCGCTCGTCCGCGTGGTCCGCGGCGGTCTCACCGAATCCATCCATATCGGGCACGTCGCCGTCTGCGGCGCGGACGGCACCCTGGTCGCCTGGGCCGGCGATCCCGATCGCATGGTCTTCGCGCGGTCATGCATGAAACCGCTCCAGGCCGCCGTCTCGCTCACGGCGATCGCCGAGCCCCTGCCCGATCGCGAGGTGGCCGTGATCGCGGCCTCGCACAACGGCGAGCCAATCCATGTCGGGACGGTCCGCGCGGTGCTGGAACGGGCGGGGCTGGACGCGGATGTCCTGCGGAACCCACCGGGGTGGCCGCTCGACGCCGAGTCGATGGCGTCCTCGCAGCACAAGCACAAGCTGCTGCACAACTGCTCGGGCAAGCATTCCGGGATGCTGCTTGCGTGCGTGCGGGCCGGATGGGATCCGGCGACGTACCTGCGAGCGAGCCATCCGCTGCAGCGCCGTGTGACGCGGTTGGTGCAGCGCGCGACCGGCATCGACGACCTGACGATGGGCGTCGACGGCTGCGGCGTTCCGGTCCACGGCATGCCGCTGCGCTCGATGGCCACGTTGTTCGCGCGTCTGACGGCGCCCGAACGCCTGGGGGACGTTGCGGCGGCCGCCGACCGTGTGACCGAGGCGATGCTCTCCGAGCCCTACCTGGTCGGCGGCCGCCATCGCGTGGACACCGATGTCATGAAGGCGTCGGGGGACGTCGTGGCGAAGTCCGGCGCCGAGGGCCTCGAATGCGCGACGGTCCTCCCGTCGGGCTTGGGCGTCGCGGTGAAGATCGAGGACGGGGGAAGTCGCGCCTCCGCTCCCGCGCTGATCAGGGTGCTTGCGCAGATCGACGGTCTCTCGTCCGCCCACCTGCGCGGGTTGGCCTCTCACGCCTCGCCGCCCGTGATGGGTGGCGGCAAGCCGGTGGGGGCGCTCGAAGCCGTCTTCGACCTCCGGTTCCGCGGCCGCGGGGCGGGCAAGCGACCGTAACCTCCTACACGTCTTCGCGCGTAACATCGGTGGATGCGCAAGCCTCGCGTCGCCGTGCTCTCCGTGCACACGTCGCCGATGGACCAGCCGGGCTCCGGCGACTCCGGCGGGATGAACGTGTACATCCGGGCGGTCGCGGAACGCCTCGCCGAACACGACGTGGAGGTCGACCTGTTCACGCGCTGCAGAGGCGCCGACGGTCCGGAGATCCTCGAGCTCGGATCGGGCGTGCGCCTCGTGACCATCAAGGCCGGACCGTGCGCCCCGGTCCCCAAGTCCGATCTGCCGCGGTTCCTCCCGGAGTTCCTGGGCGGCGTCCTTCGCCGGGCGAGCGTCGACGGGCGTGGCTACGACATCCTGCACAGCCACTACTGGCTCTCGGGTTGGGTCGGCAGCTCCGCCAAAGACATCTGGGGCGTCCCGCTCGTCGCCTCGTTCCACACGCTGGGCAAGGTCAAGAACTACTCGCTCGCCCGCGGCGAGCCGCCCGAGCCCCCCGCGCGTCTCCAGGGTGAGGAACGGGTCATCGCCGGCGCGGACAGGATCCTCGCGCCCACGCCCGCGGAGGCGGCGCAGCTCGTCGGGCTCTACCGAGCCGATCCCGACCACATCCGGATCGTGCCCCCCGGCGTCGATCACTCGATCTTCTCCCCGCGGGACCGCGCGGCCGCGCGCGAACGGCTGCATCTCACCGGACTCCGGCTCGCGTTGTTCGTCGGCCGGCTCCAACCGCACAAGGGGCCCGACATCGCGGTGCGGACGCTCGCGGAAGCGGTCGCCCAAGATCCGGATCTCACGCAGGACCTGATGCTCGCGATCGTCGGGGGGCCCAGCGGAACCGGGCAGGGCGCAGAGGTGGCCAGACTGATGGATCTGGCCGCGGCACTCGGCGTCAGCGAACGGGTGATGTTGTTCCCTCCGTTGCCGCAGGCGCGTCTGGCCGACGTCTACGCCGCCGCCGACGTGGTGCTCGTCCCCTCCCGGTCGGAGTCCTTCGGCTTGGTGGCGCTCGAGGCCCAGGCGTGTGGCACCCCCGTGGTCGCCGCCGCGGTCGGGGGTCTGCGGTTCGTCGTCCGCGACTCACGGACGGGATACCTGGTCGAGGGGCACGATCCCGCGGACCACGCCGAGCGGATGTTGCAGATCCTGCGCGACCCCGCGCTCGCCGAGCGGCTGGGGGCCGCGGCCGCCCACGAGGCGCTGCGGTTCACGTGGGACGCCACCGCGACGGAGCTCGCCGGCATCTACCGAGAGCTGCTGGTGGCGCCCAGATGATCCAAGGCGAGCGCGTGACGCTCCGCCCGGTCGAAGAGCCCGACTATCCGCTGATCCACGCTTGGCAGAACGACCCGGAGGTCTGGTGGCTGATGGACTACGAAGCGCCGTTCTCGCTCGCCGACATCGCCGGGGGCGAGAAGCGAGCCGCCGAGGAGGGGTTCCCGTTCATCATCGAGGCCGAGGGCCGTCCGATCGGTCGGATCGGGATCAACAGCCTGCGGCGTCGAGACCGGATCTGCGCCCTCTACATCTTCATCGGGGATCGCGCCGCGTGGGGCAAGGGTCTCGGGACGGACGCGATCGACACCTTGTTGGCCTACGTGTTCCGGCGGTTCGACCTCCATCAGGTCGAGCTCTGGTCGCTCGCCGACAACGAGCGCGCGCTCCGCGCGTACGCGCACTCGGGGTTCCGCGAAGAGGCCCGCCTCGCCGAGCGTTCGTGGAAGGACGGCCGATGGGTCGATCGCGTCCTCATGTCGGTCACGCGCTACAACTTCGAGGAAGCGCGCACCACGCGTGAGCAGCGCGAACGCTGACGTCCACCGCTCGTTCGCCTATTTGTCACTCTTTCGTTCACGCCTCTGACCTGCGGATATGCGCTCTGACCTGCGGAAACGTCAGGTTGACCCCGGTCGGGGCGGCCGATACATTTCGCCTCGCTCCAAGCAGTCGAAGCAACCGACGCGAAGGAACCGGACGGGGCACCGGAGAGGCCGCAAGGCGGAACCGGAGTCCCAGACTCGGGAAAGGCCGCAAGGCAACAGCGAGTCGGCCGGGAAGGTCGCAAGACCGGAACGGCGGCCCAGGTCGCGGACGAACCCGCAAGGGGGAGTCGGGCAGGGGCCCCGCCGTCGGACGAAGCCGCAAGGTGGAGTCCTCGGTGGCGGACCGTCGGGAGAGCCGCAAGGCGATCCTGCGGGGTCCGGAGGGCCGCGCGACGGGCGCCGAGGTTGCTTGGAGCAACAGAGCCCGAGGGGCTGACGGTGGCTGAGAGCTTCGGTTCTCGGCGAGCCGGAGGTCCCTCGGGTTCTTCTATTTCGGCTACTGTCGCGCGCCATGGGGTCCTCCCGCGACCAGCGTGCCGCCGACGCCGAAGCGCGTCGCGAGCGGATCGTCGAGGTCTCGATGCGTCACTTCGCCGAACATGGCTACCGCGGCGCGCGCGTCGAGGACATCGCGAACGAGGTCGGCGTGGCCAAGGGCACGGTCTTCCTCGACTTCACCAACAAGGAGGGGTTGTTCCTTGCGGCGTACCAGCGCGCAGTGTCGAGCCTTCCCGCGTGGCTGGACGCGCCCGGAGAGGTCGTCGAGAGTGGATTCTGGGCCACGCTCGATTGGTGGCTAGAGCGGACCGAGGAGTTCGGCCGGCAGGATTGGGTCGCCAACCGGGTGGCGATGATCGGACGCTACGACACGGGCCTGGGCCTGCGTCGCCCTATCGACCGCTTCATGCGGAGCGAGGATCCCTACGGCACGCTCGAGTTCGTGGAGTTCGGCGTGCGGCGGGGCGAGGTCCGAAGCGACGTCGACGTCGAGATGCTCGCCTCGATGCTGGACTGGCTCGCCGAGCGGTTCCAGGATGCCCTCGTCTCGGTGGACCTCGATCCGGGGCTGATCCACCGTACGCCGGAACGCCGTTCCATGCGGATCCGCGAGTTCGTCGAGGTGCTCCGCGGCGGCATCGAGGACCGGCACGATGACTGAACGATGACGACACTGTCGACGTCCGTGATCCGGCCGCTGATCCTTCGTCTGGCAGGTCACCCGTGGTTCCGCCGTTTCGCGACGGACACCCGTCCCGGCCGCGCCGTGGCGTCGCGGTTCGTGGCCGGCGAGACGTTGGATCAGGCCATGACCGTGGCGGGGGAGCTCGATCGGATGCGCGTCGCCGCGATGCTCGACCACCTGGGTGAGAATGTGGAGACTGCCGGCCAGGCGGCCGACGCGCGCGACGCGTATCTCGCCGCCCTGGACGCGCTCGGGCGCACCCCCACGCTGGATATCGCCGTCTCGCTCAAGCTGAGCCAGCTCGGCCTGGACAGCTCGGTGAAAGAGTGCCTGGCGAACGTCGAGCCCATCCTGGCCGCGGCCGAGGACCCCGCCACCCTCGTCATGATCGACATGGAGGCCCACCGGTACGTCGAGCGGACGCTCGAGGTCGTTCGCACGGTGCATGCCGAGCATCCACGCGTCGGAGTGGCGCTCCAGTCGTACCTGCGGCGGTCCGCGACCGACGTCTTCGACCTGCCCGAGGGCATCCGGGTTCGGCTGGTGAAGGGCTCCTACCTCGAGCCGCCCGACGTCGTGTACGCCGAGAAGCGCGAGGTCGACGAGAGCTTCCGGCGCCTGTTCGCGACGCTCCTCGCCAGAGGCCATGCGATCGACGTGGCCACGCACGATCCGCGGCTCCTCGAAGGCGTCCGCCGGCTCGTGGATGCCGGCGAGACCGGCTGGTTACGGGTCGAGTTCCAGATGCTGTACGGTGTGCGCCGGGATCTGCAGGCGGACCTCGCGCGGCGCGGGTACCCGGTTCGGGTCTACATCCCGTACGGCACCGAGTGGTACCCCTATCTGACGCGACGGCTTGCCGAGCGACCGGCGAACATGTGGTTCTTCGCATCCAACGTATTCAGGAGCGCACGATGAGCGCCAAGGAAACAGCCAAGGAAACAGCCAAGGAGACAGACAGGCGGGTGGCATTCCTCGGTGGCGGCAAGATGGGCGAAGCGCTCATCTCCGGGCTCATCCGCTCCGGGGGCCGGACGGTCGAGGAGATCATGGTCACGTGCCGCCGAGAGGAGCGCGCGCAGGAACTGGCCGGCAAGTACGGCGTCACCGCGACGCTCGACAATGCCGAGGCCGCGCGATGGGCGAACGTTCTTGTCCTGATGGCGAAGCCACAGGACATGGAGGTCCTCCTGACGCAGATCCGGGGCGCCGTGACGCCCGAGGATCTGGTCGTGAGCTTCGCCGCCGGCATCCGGACGTCGTTCGTGCAGAAGCACCTGGCCGACGAAGTGCCGGTGGTGCGCGTCATGTCGAACGTCCCCGTCATGGTCGACGAGGCGATGTCCGTGATCGCGCCGGGCTCCCGCGCCACCGACGAGCACATGGCGGTCGCCGAGGAGCTGCTCGGTTACGTCGGGAAGGTCCTTCGGCAGAAGGAGATCCACATGGACGCCGTGACCGCCACGAGCGGCAGCGGCCCCGCCTACTTCTTCCTGCTGGCCGAGGCCATGATCGAGGCCTGTATCCTGCTGGGACTGGCGCGCGACGTCGCGACCGAGTTGATCATCCAGACGATGCTCGGTTCGGCGAAGATGCTCCGCGACACCGGTAAGCACCCGGTGGAGCTCCGCGAGATGGTGACGTCGCCCGGCGGGACGACGATCGCCGCGATCCGCATCCTGGAGGAAGCGGGGGTGCGTGCCGCGTTCCTGAACGCGATCGACGCGGCCTGCAAGCGGGGCATGGAGCTCGCCCAGGGCGGCGACGACGATGACGACTAGGAGCAGCTGATGGGCAAAGGAGACCTCGCCAAAGTCCGCGACTCGAAGGACCGGCAGCGTGAGAAGAAGGATCGGGAGAAGCGTCAGGCCGCCGAGCGCGGGAAGATCCGCAAGGCTGCCAAGAAGAAGTAGATCTTCGGGGAGCTAGGAGGCGCCGGTTCGCGCCCGCGCGATCTGATCGGCGTGGGCCAGGGCGTGGTCGGCGTAGATCTCCAGCCATCCCTCGACGGAGTAGACGCCGGACTCGCCATGCGTCCCGGCCCTGCCCCAGTCGTCGTCGCTCAAGAGGTCGAGGAGCTCGCCTGTCGAATCGCGGACGGCTCTAAAGACCGCGAACGAATGCTCGATCGGCCGATCGTAGTGCAGCACCCGCGCGAACTCGGCTTCGTCGTAGCCCTGGATCTGCGGGTCGGTCTCGGCGAGCAGCTTCCGGAGACGGAGGTAGGAGTTCGTCTCGGAGTCGGCGAGGTGATGCATGACCATGCGTGGCGACCACTCGCCGGCCGGCGCTCGGTCAAGCTCGCCCTCGGAGATCCCGTCGAGCGCCCGCTCGACGGCAGCCACGCCACCTCGGTACTGCTCGAAGAGCGCGCGCCGGCGTTCGGTGTCCATCGGGCAGGATGCTAGCCGGACGTCGAGAGCCTGCCCACCGCGTCCCTGAGCTCACGGAGTTCCCGGTGGAGACCGTCGATGTCTTCCTTCGTCGCGGCCTCCGACGGTTCCTTGAGCTTGTAGTCGATGGTGCCGCCCGTGCGGATCTCCGCCCACTCCACGTCGCTGCTCGGGTTCCCGACCCCCTGTCGTCGAAGCTCCGCGAACAGGTCGAGTTGGGTGATACCGAGGCCCCTGAGCGCCTCTCTCGCAGATGACCGTCCTCGATCAAGCGAACCTGTTCCGCGCGGGTAGCCCAAAGACTTCGGAGCATGACCAGCGGACCGGCGGGCTCGCTTCCCTCTTTCTTCCGGGCCCACTCCCAGCGCGCGACGAGCTCGTTCACGACGATCAGGGTCACCGCTCCGACCGCGCCGCCGAGGAGGGAGTCGTCGGGGCCGATGATCGCGTTCTGGACGACGTTCGACAGCAAGAGCACCACGACGAAGTCGGATGCGGTCAGTTGGGCTGCATCGCGCTTGGCAAGGCGCATCAACAGGTAGATCAAGGCGTAGACCACGACGGTGCGCAGCACCTTGTCCCACACCGGGATCTGGAAACGCACGATGTCGTCGAACGAAGCGGCGAGCAGGTGATGCACGGTGCCTCCTCTTCTCAGCGCGGCGACAGCCGGTTCCGGAGCGTGCCGATGCTTTCCGCCGAAAGCTCGATGCGCGCGCCCGGCCACAGGCGCCGGGACGGGTCAAGGTCGGCGCCCCCGAAGGGGCCGAGCGCGAACGCGTCTCCGCGTTCAAGGGTCGCGATCCGCGACGCGTCGCTGATGAGCGCGTACAGGCTCTCGGCCGCTCCGTTCAGGTTCCCTTTGGCGAGCTCTTCGCCGTCGACCGTGACCTGCACGATCATGGTCTGCGGGTCCACCTCGTCGGCCGTCACCACGCAGGGACCGATCGCGAGCGGGAGCCCATCGGAGGTCGCGAGCGGATCGCCGCTCGCGCCGTGCGCCGACCAGTCGCTCACCAGGGTGTAGCCGAAGATGTTCGCGCGGACGTCGTCGCTCGATGCGTCCGACGTCTCGAGTCCGAGCACCGCGGCGACCTTCGGCTCGTAGTCGATCCACGCTGCGCCCTCGGGCCACGGCACGTCCTGCTCGGGTCCGACGATGCGGCGCTCGACCCCGGTCGAGTCGGGCATCAGCAGGGATGTGGGGAAGAGCGGCGGGAGGATCCGTGCCTGTTTGACGACGTGGTCCGCCGTCTCGTCTCGTTCGAGGGCGGCACGGGCGGCGTCCATCACGGACCCGCGACTGCTCGCCACAAGGGCTTCCAAGGTGGTGGGGAAGGCGGGGTGCCCAACCACGTCGGGCAGATCGACTACCTCACCCCCGAGGATCGCTCCCAGTCGCCGGTGCCCCCTCCGGTCATAGGTCACGAGCCTCATCAGGGAGCCGAAGCATACGCCCGCCCACCTGCCATTTCCGGGTTTCGACCGACGAACTGACGCCCCGTGACTGCTTCGCCCGGGAAGACGTTCGGCTCATCGGGCAATATCAGGTGTGCACCTATTGGAGACCACCTCAGGAGACACGACCGACGGTCAGGAGATCGTGGCCTCCGTCTCGGATCCGCCACGGTTCGGGCAGGTCTTCGACCGGCACGTCGACTCGATCTACGGCTATCTCTGCCGACGCGTCGGTCACATGTGCGCTGAGGAGCTCACGTCCGAAACGTTCGCCCGTGCATTCGATGGGCGGGACAGATTCGTCGGCGAGGATGCGCTTCCTTGGCTCTATGGCATCGCCTCCAACCTCGTCCGCCACCACGCGCGGGCGGAGCGCCGGCAGCTCGCCGCATACGCGCGCGTCGCATCACAGGATGCGCGAGATCAGGTGGACGACGGGGTGGAGGGTCGCATGGACGCGGCAGCGATGGTTCCCGCGCTGGCCGAGGCTCTGAGGCGACTCAGGCCCGACGAACGCGATGTGTTGCTGATGCACGCGTGGCAAGGACTGTCGTATCGAGACATCGCGGATGCCCAGGGCATCGCTGTCGGCACGGTCGGCTCCCGGCTCACCCGTGCTCGAGCGACCGTTCGAGAAGTCCTGCGCGAACGCGGACAGCTAAGGGAGGGCCGAAACGATGGATGACCTGGATCTGCTCCGGCGCATGGTGGGCGAGGCCCCGATCCCGGACGAGACGACGCGTGCCCGCATGCGCGCGGGCATCGATGAGCGGATGGACAAGGCGACGGGACAGAAGCGTCGCAAGTCTCGTTCAGCCGTCGTCGCGATCCTCGTTGCGGCCGGCGTTGGCGTGGGCACCCTTGCCGCTGCGGCCGGTGTCATCCGCCACTGGTCCGAAGGCGAGCCCGTCGCGATCAACGTGCTGCCTGGCTACCACGGTCCGGGCAGCTTCGAGGGCAACTCGCTGGCCATCTCCGACCCCGAAAGGATCGTCGCGTCGGTGACCACCTTCGAGGCCACGGTGGCCGAGTTCGCTCCGGCGATCCGGCTGCCGGAGGAGCATGATTTCACGACGTGGATGCTGCATGTCGAACGCGTGACGGACTTCCTATCGTCCGACGGCCTATGGCGCAGGTTCAACGTGGCTGGCAGCATGGTGTTCGTGGCTGAGTGCCAGTGGGGACAGCACTGGGTGGATGCGAGCAAGGTGGGCGACTCGACGGGGATGGGCGAGTCGATCGACGTGCTCGGTGGCATCGGCGCGTGGTCGCAGAGCGCCGGTATCGACATGGACGGCTATGTACAGGACGTTCTCGTCAAGCAGATGAAGGATGGCGACGCGATCGCGCTCCAGCAGTACCTGGGCATCAACTGCGGCAACACCGGCTCAATCATCGGGTCGGCGGTCGAATTGGACGGCTTCGCGCAGGACATCCTCGCTCAAGCTTTGGCCGCGGCCCGTCAGTTCTACGACATCGGTGACACCTACGCTGGATTCGACGTTCCGGAAGCCGAGAAGACGGCAGCTGCCCTGGCGTGGGCCTCTCCCGACTGGGTGCCGTCGGCCGGTCCCGGGCAACCGAACATCGCCGTGGCGGAAGGGAAACGATTGGTACTGACGGGAGAGAGCGAGTCGGGAGCCATCTTCTGCATCGAGGAACGAGCAGGGGTCACGACCTACGGGCGGGTGGCTCCCGTTTCGGGGATCGATGCCCACGTCGTCTGCGAGGCGGGCAGCTGGAAGAGGCCTTGACCCGTTGATCGGCTCGGAGTACATCCAGAGCGATAGGCATGGATGACGGGCGAGGGTTTCTTTACGAGATCGGTGCTGCCGCCGTCGTGTGCAGTGGGCGGCCGTGCTCGGTTCGGCCTTCCATCGTGCTCCCCTCCTGACCGTCCTCGGCTGCTTCCTGCTCGCACTGGTCGTCGGAGGTGCGCTCTTCATTCGTCTCAACCGGCAGTCGGACCCGCCTCGGACCCATAGCGACATCGCGCTCGAGGTGGGCATCGTCATGACGATTGCCTTGATCGGGAGTCTCGTCATCTGGGTCGCGTACTGTTCGTGCGTCATCGAGTAGGCCTCACGGTTTCCGTCGGGCCGATCTCTGAGCCGCTAGCGGTGCCTCGGAGGCTCAGGGGCAACCCGCAGTCATGTCCGGCTGGGCGCGGATCGAGGACCTTGGCTAAGCTACAGGCGGCATCACCAGCGGGTTTCCGACGCATCCTCAGAAAGGGGCGACTCTCCCATGGCTGAGAAGTTCCGAGTGACCTACGCGACCATGTCGGCCGACAACGAAGAGCTTCAGGCGAAGTACGACGAGGCCGCCGAGCGGATGAAGGGCGAGCTCGGCAAGGACTACCCCTTCATCGTCAACGGCGAGGAGCGCTGGACCGACGAGAAGTACGAAGAGCCCTCGCCGATCGACAGCACCATGATCATCGGCCGCTTCTCCCAGGCCACGCCGAAGGACGTCGATGACGCCGTCGCGGCCGCGAAGGGGTTCCAGCTCGAGTGGGATCGGATGGGGTGGCAGAAGCGCGTCGAGATCATGCGCAACGTCGCCGACATCATGGAGGAGCGGCTGTTCGACCTGGCGGCCCTGATGGCCTACGAGGTC
>JBBQVZ010000005.1:0-52478 GCA_038211015.1 Actinomycetota bacterium
GCCAGCGGCGTTCCGGAGATGGGACCGTTGCCCTCCATGCCGACGATGCCGTCAACGATCGCGTAGTCGGGTCGGACCGCGCCTGCCACGTCGAGGATCGACTGCTGGATGCCCGCCCAGTGCAGCGCGTTCTTGGGCCAGTCGTAGACCCGACCCGGCACGCAGCCGAAGCAGTTCTTGGGAGAGAGAGAGAGAGCGTCAGGCCGGCCCAGTGGTGGGTCTTCATCTTCGGCATCAAGATCCCCGCCGTCCAGGTCCGGGTCGGCGTGCTGCAGAGCGACCAGTGCGGCGGCCGTCGTCTGCGCGTACGGGCCGAGATCGTCCCCGAACGTCACGGTGTTGCCGGAGTTCCAACCCCCGCCCGCCGTCTCACGGTCGCGCAGGACGCCGATGCCGTCGTCGAGCGGGACCGAGCCGTCGGAGACCTGGTGCGTGCCGAGCCACACACGGCCACCTGCATCGTCGAGCGCGATCGTCGCGAGCGCCGTCGGCTCCGGCTCCGACCGCAGACCGGGACGCGGCCCGAATCCACCGTCGGTGTTCTGCGCTTCGCGCAAGCGCGAAGCGATCATCGTCCAGGTCCTCCCCACGGACCCAGTATCGGCACGTCAGGAGGGCAACCTGTGGATGTCCCGTGAATCGAGCCGAGTCGGATCAGATCCCCAGGTCGCGCCCAGCGGCCCATGCGTCGAGCAGCTCGAGCGCCTCGTCCTCCGGGATCGGTCCTCGCTCCATCCGGAGCTCGAACAGGTGCGCCAGTGCCTCGCCGACCAGCGGACCGGGCGGTATCCCCAAGTGCTTCATCACCTGCGCGCCGTCGATCGGCGGCCGCAGCGCGTTCAGGTTCTCCTCTTCGGCCAATCGCGCGATCCGCTCCTCCAGCTCGTCCTGGAGCTGCTCGAGCTTCCGTGCCCTCGCGACGTTCCGGGTCGTGCAGTCAGCTCGCGTGAGCTGGTTGAGGCGGTCGAGCAGCGGGCCTGCGTCACGCACGTAACGGCGCACGGCGCTGTCGGTCCATCCGTCGCCGTACCCGTGGAACCGCAGGTGCAGCTCGACCAACCGCCGGATGTCGTCGACGATCGCGTTGGGATAGTGCAGCTCCTTCAATCGCGCCTCGGCCATCCGTGCGCCCACGACCTCGTGGTGGTGGAACTGCACGCCGTCCGGTGTGATCTCGCGCGTCTTCGGCTTGCCGATGTCGTGCAACAACCCAGCGAGTCGGAGCACCAGATCGGGCTCGCAATTCTCCACGACCGCATACGTGTGATGCAACACGTCCTTGTGCTGATGCACGGGGTCCTGTTCGAGCTGCAACGCCGACAGCTCCGGCAGGAACTCGTCGCTGAGACCCGTGTCGACGATGAGCGCCAGCCCCGCTGACGGCCTCGCACCGACGAGCAGCTTGTCGAGCTCGGCGCGGATCCGCTCCCCAGACACGATCGCCAGGCGTTCGCGCATCTCGCCGATCGCCCGCACGACGCGTTCGGACGGTTCCACCTCCAGCTGCGAGACGAACCTGGCCGCGCGCAACATCCGCAACGGGTCGTCGGAGAACGCGACCTCGGGCTCGAGCGGCGTATCCAGCGTCTTCGCGGCAAGGTGCTTCACCCCGCCGAACGGGTCGAGGAACTCACCGTCCGGCAGCCGCACGGCCATCGCGTTGATGGTGAAGTCCCGCCGCGAGAGATCGGTCTCGATGTCCTTCGCGAACGTCACGGCGGGCCTGCGGTGCTCTTCCTCGTAGATCTCTTCACGGAACGTCGTGATCTCGAAGAGCCGGCCGTCCTTGCGCGCGCCGATCGTCCCGAACCGCACGCCGGCTTGGTAGCGGTGGTCGGCCCACCCCTGAAGCATACGGGTCGTCTCGTGCGGCTTGGCCGACGTCGCGAGGTCCGTGTCCGGTGAGGTCCGGCCGAGCATCGCGTCGCGGACCACGCCGCCGACCAGGTACAGCTCGAACCCCGCAGTGGTGAATCGCTCACCGAGCTCCTCCGCGAGCGGGTCGACGTCGAGCATGGCCATCATGCGGTCACGATACCCTTCGACCCGGTTCGACCTGCGGCGGTAGCGTGTGGCGATGCCCGTCTTGCTCGGATTCCTCTGGACCATGCCGAACACGCTCCTCGGTCTGATCGCGGGGCTGTTCACGTTCCAGATGCCGAGGCTCGACGGTGCGATCATCTTCGACGAGACGCCGCGCGGCCTGACCAAGCTGATGCCCCGGCTGCACCGGACGGCCATCACCATCGGGTTCGTCATCGTGTCGGCGACACCCGTGGCCGGCCGGCTCTCGACGCACGAACGACATCACATCAAGCAGTACTGCGCGTGGGGCCCGTTGTTCATCCCCGTCTACCTGGGTCTCGCCATCCCGTACGGGTACAGGCGTCACCCTATGGAGATCCGCGCGATGCGAGCGGCTGGAGAGCTCCCGACCGAGGATGCCCCGACCTAGAGGGTGGGAGCGGCGCTGCGTGAGGGGATCGAGGACTTGCGATCCATGACACCCATCAGTGCGAGGTCGAAGTCGTGCGGGTTCGTGGACGTGCGCCGCGCTTCGTCCTCGGCGACAAGACCTTCCTTCACGAGCTTCACCAACGCCTGGTCGAACGTCTGCATCCCGTAGTAGTCGCCGTCGGCGATCACCTCGGGGATCGAGTCGGTCTCGTCGGGATCGACGATCCGGTCGAAGATGCGGCCGGTGTTGATGAGCACTTCGACGGCCGGCACCCGACCCTTGCCGTCGGCGCGCGGAACGAGACGCTGCGCCACGATGCCGCGGAGCGATCCGGCGAACGACGATCGGACCTCGCGCTGCTGCGAGGGCGGGAACAGGTCGAGGAGACGGTTGATCGTCTCGACGCAGTCGATCGTGTGCAGCGTGGAGATGACCAGGTGACCCGTCTCGGCGGCCTGGATCGCGGAGAGCGCCGACTCCGGGTCGCGGATCTCTCCGATGAAGATCACGTCCGGGTCCTGACGGATCACGTGACGGAGCGCGTTCGCGTAGGAGTTCGTGTCGAGGCCGATCTCGCGCTGCTGCACGATGGAGAGCGCGTCGTCGTGGACGACCTCGATCGGGTCCTCGACGGTGATGATATGCGTGCGACGCGTGTTGTTGATGTGGCCGATCATCGACGCGATCGTCGTGGTCTTCCCGGTCCCGGTCGGCCCGGTGATCAGGACGAGCCCGCGCGGGGAGTCCGCCAACGTCTTCATGACCTCGGGCAGACGGAGCTCGTCGAACGTCGGGATCTCCGAACGCACGCGGCGGATCGCCAGCCCGACGACGCCTCGCTGGCGGAACACGTTCACCCTGAAGCGTCCGACGCCGGCGAGCGTGACCCCCAGGTCGGCCTCGCTGGACTCCTCGAACTCTCGCTTCTTGTGATCCGACATCAGCTCCATGCCGAACGCCTCGGTGTCGCTCGGCGTCAGGGCGGGGAAGGACGTGGGGTGGAGTTCGCCGTCGACACGGATGAACGGGACGTTGCCGACCTTGAGGTGCAGGTCGCTCGCGCCGCGCTCCACCGCGTACCGGAGTAGCTCGTTGATCTCCATCCGCTCTCTCTCTTGAGGGGTCGCGTCGATACACGACACGCCGTTCGTGCCTACGCCACTCCATCGGCACGTTGGCGCATCTCCCAAAGCCTCAACTTCGTTCGCGATCCCCCGTCCTGCGCGCCCGTCGCGGACGCCTAGAATCCCCGCGATGACCTGCTCGATCGCTCCCAGAGGCGAACGGTGACCGCGGGCCCGCCTCGGAAGCGGCGGCGCCAGGCATCGGCCACCCCGGCCACCGGCACGCCGAAGGCCGCTTCCAAGGACGCCCCGAGTAGCTCGAAGGGCTCGGGCCGCGGCGGAGCGCGAAAGACGCCTCGTAAGACGGAGACCCGGACGGAGGTGTCGGCCGGAGGTGTCGTCTACCGGCGCGGACCCGACGGCGTCGACGTGGTGCTCGCCGCGCGACGTACGCGTCGGGGCGATCTGGCCTGGGGGCTCGCAAAAGGCGGCATCGAGGCGGACGAGACCGCCGAGGTCGCCGCGGTCCGCGAGGTTCGCGAGGAGACCGGGATCGAGGCGAAGATCGAGGGGTCGCTCGGCGAAACCCGCTACTTCTACGTGTGGGAAGACGTCCGTATCCGCAAGACCGTGCACTTCTTCCTGATGCGAGCCACCGGAGGCGATCCGAACGACCGAGACGACGAGATGGAAGACGTGCGATGGTTCCCACTGGAGCGCGCCCTGAAGCGTGCCGCCTATCGCGGCGAGCGCGAGGTCCTCGGTCGCGCGGCCGAGATCCTTCGCTGAACGCATCGGCTCCCGGCCGGGCAGACCTCTCCCGATACGATGAGGCGCCGCCATGACCATCCGCCGGGCCGCACGAGGCCTCCTCGCGCTCGCGATCTTCCTGGTCACCACGTTCGTGGCCGCTCCATCGGGGCGTGCGCAGGGCACCACGGTGCCGGTCACCCTCAGGCTCGTGTCGCAGACGCCCTGGAACACGTTGAAGGACCCCGTGCTCGAGGTGGCGGTCCTCGCCGACAACACCGGGGCAGAGCCGATCGACGATCTCACGCTCGGCGTCACGATCGGCGCGCCGGTCCGCTCACGCACGGCCTACGAGACGTCGCTCACCTCGGGGCCAGAACTCCCGATCTTCGCACGCACGCTTCCCGAGAAGAACGCGCTCGAGCCCGGCGGAACGCGTCGATTCCACATCTCGCCGGTGGACCTGTCGACCATCGGTGATGTCAGCCGAACTGACTCGCTGGTGTACCCGATGCGGATCGATCTTCGGAGCGGCGGCTCTCAGGTCGCCGTCTTGGACACGGCGGTTATCTTCCTCGTCCGGGACCCTGAAGTCCCACTCCTCGTCTCCACGACGATCGAGCTCACGGCGCCCACCGCCTTCGATCCCGACGGGCTCCTGGTCGATCGGGAGTTCGAGGGATCCTTGGCTCCGACCGGCTCTCTCGGAGCTGAGGTCGCCGCGATCGGCCGGCTGGCGGAGGGGCAACAGCTCAGCCCCGTCGACCTGGTCGTCCAGCCGTCGCTGCTCGATCAGCTTTCCCGGATGGCGGACGGATACCAACGGATCGACGGGAGCGAGGTCTCGAGCGGCACCGACGGCGCCGCGAACGCCGCCGCGCTGATCGCCGCGCTGAGACGGATGGTGGCATCCCCGTCGATCAACGTCACGGCGATGCCGTTCTCCGCTCCCACGATCCCCTCGTTGCTCGCGAGCGGTCTCTCCGCGGATCTCGCCACCCAGCAGGCTGCGGGGCGGGAGACGGTGAAGGAGATCCTGGGCGTCGACCCCGAGACCACCATCGTTCGACCCCCCGAGGGGGCGCTCGACGACGCGGCGGTCTCAGCGCTCGCGGCGCTCGGCGCCTCGACGATCCTCGGGAACGCGGACACCGTGGAGCGCCCGCCGCAGCCGAACGATTACACCCCCCCGCCGACCGCGACGCTCGCGGCCGGCGGCCAGACGATCGACCTGGTGCTTCCCGACACGGCCACGCAGACGCTGCTCTCCCAGACCGGGTTCCTCGACGATCCGGTCAGGGCGGCTCAGGCGACGCTCGGTGAGCTCGCAACGATCTGGCGAGAACAGCCGGTGCCGGCGGCCCCTCGTGGGATCGGCCTGCTGCTGTCTGCCGGATACCCCGCACGATTCTGGGGCGCGCTCCTCGGACGGCTGATGCCTGCCCCGTTCCTGCGACCCGTCGCCGCGACCGACCTCGTGGAGAAGATCCCTCCCCCCGCGGCGCCCAGCGCGATCGTGTCGCCGTCGACGGAACGCTTCACTCCCACCTACGTCGAGGAGATCAAGCATGCCCGGCGCGATCTGCTGGCGTTCCGATCGATGCTCGTGACGCCGACCCCCATCCCCGATCGTCTCGGTCGCGGGTTGCTCTACGCGGGATCCGCCGAGTACCTCGGCAACGAGTCCGCCGGGCGGGCGTGGATCGATCACGTGAGCCAGGTCACGCACGACGTGTTCTCTCGAGCCGTGCCGGACACGAGCCAGGACTTCACGTTCCTGTCCGAGACCGCCTCGATCCCCCTGCGCATGGGTGATCCCGGCAACCTTCCGATCCGCTTCACGCTGCAACTCCGGTCCAGCCAGTTCCGGTTCCCCGATGGTGCCCAGCAGGTGGTCACGCTCACGCAGCCAGATCAGATCGTGACGTTCGATGCGACGGCGCTCGCATCGGGCAAAGGCACGATCGAGGTCGTGGTTCGCGCGCCGACGGGGAGAGCCATCCGCCAGACGAAGCTCTTTGTCGATTCGAGGTCGGTCAACCGCATCGCCCTGCTCGTGACGGGCGCTGCGGCGCTCGTTCTCGTGGGTCTGTGGTCGAGGAGGTTGTTCAAACGTCCGACGACCTAGAACCTGATCCGGGCGAGTTGCCGATCGAACGGAGGAGCGCGTTCGCTCGCGACACCGCGTTGATGTCGGTGGGCACGACCCTGTCGCGGATCACCGGGCTCCTCCGGGTGTCGGCTCAGACCGCCGCGCTTGGGGTCAGCGCCCTCGGCAACACGTACACCACCGCCAACACCACGCCGAACATCGTGTACGAGCTGGTGCTCGGCGGGATCCTCACGTCGGTCTTCGTACCGGTGTTCGTCGAATGGCTCCAGAAACACGGCCGCGAGGAAGCATGGCTCGTCGCCGACCGTGTCCTAACCCTGGCGCTCGTGGTCCTCGCCACCGTCGCGGTCCTCGGAGCGGTCTTCGCACCACAGGTCATGCGGCTCTACCTGTCGGCATCACACGCGACCGACAAGGACGCGCAGATCGCGCTCGGCGCCTTCTTCCTCCGTTGGTTCATGCCACAGATCGTCTTCTACGGGGTCGGCGCGGTCGCGATCGGGCTGCTCCAGGCCGAGCGGCGGTTCGCCGCGCCGATGTTCGCGCCGATCCTCAACAACCTCTCGGTGGTCGCCACGTTCGGGGTTTACGCGCTGCTGGTGGGCGATGGAACGGCCTCGGTCGTAGGCATCACGTTCGCCGAGAGGACCGTCCTGGGAGCCGGGACCACGCTCGGCGTCGCCGCCATGACGTTGGCTCTGTGGCCTTCGCTTCGTCGGCTGGGCTTCCGATGGCACTTCCGGTTCGACTGGAACCATCCTGCGGTGCGCCGGCTGGGCAAGCTCGCGCTCTGGGTCGTCGTTTACGTCGTCGCGAACCAGGTGGCGTACGTCGTGATCATCGTGTTCACGGGGAAGTTCCCAGCCGGTTACGTGATCTACGCGAGCGCGTTCATGTTCTTCCAGCTCCCCCACGCGATCGTCGCCGTATCCATCTTCACCGCGCTCCTTCCGCCGATGTCCGGCCGGTGGGCGGATCGCGACCTCGACGGGCTGCGGATGCTCTTCTCCCGCGGGATCCGTGACACGGTCGTCGTCATGGTGCCGGCGGCGCTCGGCTATGTCGCGCTCGCGCTCCCGGTCGTCAGCCTGCTGCTCCAGCACGGTCTCGCGAACGCGGCCGACGCGGAGGACATCGCACGCACGCTGCAGGCCTTCGCGATCGGCCTCCCGTTCTTCTCCGCGTTCCAACTGCTCACGCGGACCTTCTATTCGATGCAGGACACCCGCACACCTGCGCTCGTGAACGTGGCGGCGGCGGTCGTGAACGTGGCCGCGAACTTCCTCTATCTGGCGCTCGGATGGGGCCTGCCAGGTCTCGCGCTCGGCCACGCCACCTCCTATGCGTTCGCGACGCTGGTCTGCCTAGCGGTTCTGCGCAAGCGACTGGGGGGGATCGACGGAACCCGGATCGTGGCGACGCTCGCGCGCGTGATCCCCGCATCGCTCTTGGCCGCGGGCGCTGCGCTCTTGGTGTCACAGGGGCTCCGGCACGCGTTCGGTTCCCAAACCGGCAACCTCAGCCGACTCGCAGAGGTGTCCGGGGGGGTTCTCGCCGGCTTGCTTGTGTTCGGGGTGTCGACGCTTATCGTGAAGATCGAGGAAGCCGATGAAGTGAAAGACGCCGTGCTCAGGAGGTTCCGTCGATGAACCGCACCCACGATCGGCTCCACGATGGCCAAGCGGGCGCCGTCGGCATGATGATCATCATCTGGCTCGTGGTCGTCGTCCTCTTGGGTGTCACGGCCATCGACGCCGGGTCTATCGCGTTCACCAAGTTCCGGCTCGCCGACGTTGCGAGCAGCGCCTCGACACAAGCGGCCAACGCCTTCCGTTCCAGCCCGAACGTCTCCTCCGCGTGTCAGGCGGCCGAGGCCTCCATCTTGGTCGACGACTCCTCGGCGAAACTCGCGAAGAAGGGCTGCGTCGTCGATGCGCAGACGGGCGTGGTGACGATCACCGTCCGCAAGGAAGCCACGACGATCATCGCCGGCCGTCTCAGCTTCACCAAGCATTTCACCAAGGTGAGCGCCACCGAGACCAACGGGCCGACCTCCCTGTAGCGTTGTCGCGAGTGACAGAACCCGACCGCGACGAGGACCTCGTCGGCAAGTACCTCGCGGGAGACGAACAGGCGTTCACCGCCCTCGTCGAACGCCACCAGACACGGGTCTTCAACGTCGCCCTGCGGGTCCTGGGCAACCCCGAGGACGCACGCGACGCGACGCAGGACGCGTTCGTGTCCATGTTGCGCAAGCTCTCGCAGTTCCGCGGAGATTCCGCGTTCACGACCTGGCTCCACCGGGTCACCGTGAACTCCTGCTACGACATCTTGCGGAAGCGCCGTCGCCAACCGATGCTCCGGCTGGTCGGCGATGAGGACGACCCCATCCCCGAGACCGGCCCGCCGGTCGCCGACCACGCCGAGGCCACGGTCGATTCGATCGACGTCTCGCGCGCGTTGCAACTGATCCCCGAGGAGTACCGGGTGACGTTGGTCCTGGCGGACATCCAGGACCTGCCCTACGAGGAGATCGCCCGCGTCCTCGACGTTCCCATCGGAACGGTCAAGTCCCGCGTCCACCGAGGACGCATCGCCCTGGCCCGGGCGATGGGCTTGGATGGCCCCAACCGGGAACCGACCTCTGGCCCGCCGCCGTCGGAGAAAGAGTCATGACGCATCCAGAAGAGCTCCTCGCCGGCTACGTCGACGGCACCCTGTCCGCGAAGGAACGGGGGGCCGTCGATCCCCATGTCGCCGAGTGCCCGAGGTGCAGCCGGGAGATCGCGCTCGCCGCAGACGCCCGATCGGTGCTGCGATCGCTGGCGGAGGTGCCGGCGCCCCCGGGCGTCGCGTCGCGGGCGCTCGAGGAAGCAACTGGCGTTCGGCGTTCCGCCGCAGGCGGAACGCCGCGCTGGTACCGGGTCGGTGGCATCGTCGCGGCGGCCGCGGCCGGGCTCCTGGTGTTCACGCTGGTCCTGCCGCGGATCGGCCAGAACGAGGGCTCCGGTTCAGATGCCGCCGCGGGGAAGGTCGAGGCTCCCGCCGAGGACGCCCGCGCGGCGACGGCCCTGGCCGTCTCGACGATCGAGATCCGACGCGTGAACTACGACAACGCGTCGCTGACCGAACTGACGGCGTCGTTCCAGAGCGACTCCTCGGGAGCAGGCGCGGCCGGGATCGAGGCGTCCCCTGCCCCCCTGTTCGGCAGCCAGGTGCAGACCGAAAAGGCGATCGCCTGCGTCGCGCAGTCGGCACCGGACCAGAAGGGGGATCTCGCGAGCCTCATCCGGGCACGGTTCCAAGGCACGCCCGCCTACCTGGCGGTGTTCCTGGAAGGACCCGGGGCCGGTCAGCCGCCGGACACGGTCACCGTGTGGGTCTTCGCCACCGAGGACTGCCTGATCCTTTCCTTCTCCTCCGCCCCGCTGTAACCGGTGGGCGGGAATAGGCGGGTGTTTCCGCCTATGGGAGGATTGGGCGCGCCATGACGGATATGCGCAACGTGATCGTGATCGGATCGGGACCGGCGGGCTACACCGCCGCCCTGTACGCCGCTCGGGCGAACCTCAAGCCCCTCGTGCTCAAGGGTCTGGACGCCGGCGGGCAGCTGATGCTCACGACGGACGTCGAGAACTATCCGGGCTTCGTCGACGGCATCCTCGGCCCGGAGCTGATGGAGCAGATGGAGAAGCAGGCGGACCGGTTCGGCGCCGAGATCCTGCCGGTGCACGTGACGCGCGTCGACCTCTCCAGCCGCCCGTTCGGTGTGTGGGCCGGCGACCAGGAGTGGCGGGCCGAAGCGCTGATCGTCGCCACCGGAGCCAGCGCGAAGTGGCTGGACATCCCGGGCGAGGAGAAGCTCCGAGGCCGCGGCGTGAGCGCGTGCGCCACGTGCGACGGCTTCTTCTTCCGCGACCGCGAGCTGGTCGTTGTGGGCGGCGGCGACACGGCGATGGAGGAGGCCACGTTCCTCACGAAGTTCGCCAGCAAGGTGACGATCGTGCATCGCCGCGACGAGTTCCGCGCATCCCCGATCATGGTCGATCGCGCGCTCGCGAATCCCACGATCGAGGTCGTCTGGGACACGATCGTGGACGAGATCCTGGGAGACGACGCCGTCACGGGTGTGAAGCTCCGTCACCTGGGAACGGACGAGAAGCGCGAGTTCCCAACCGATGGGGTCTTCATGGCCATCGGTCACACGCCGAACACGAAGTTGTTCGAGGGTCAGCTCACGCTGCAGGACGGCTACATCCTGGTGGACGAGCCACGGACGGCGACGAGCGTGGAGGGTGTGTTCGCCGCGGGAGACGTCACCGACACGATCTATCGTCAGGCGGTCACCGCCGCCGGCCAAGGGTGCAAGGCGGCGATCGACGCCGAGCGGTTCCTGGAAGCCGAGGCTCACGCCGCGGGCTGACCGGGAATCACTCGCGAACCGGCGAGGTTGCAACCCTGGCGACACCCACGCCGAAGCGTGCGAGGGTTCGCCTCGAAAGGAGCGACATCAGATGGCCAACATCGGCAACGTGAACGACGCGGAGTTCCAGTCGAACGTCCTCGACTCCGAGACACCCGTCCTCGTCGACTTCTGGGCGGAGTGGTGCGTGCCCTGCCACATGGTCTCGCCCGTGGTCGAGGAGATCGCCTCCGAGAAGGGCGACACCCTGAAGCTGGCGAAGCTCAACATCGACGACAATCCGGAAGCCACCCGCACGTACGGAGTCATGAGCATCCCCTCGCTGATCCTGTTCAAGGGCGGCAAGGAGGTCGCCCGTGTGGTCGGCGCCAGGCCCAAGGACGCGATCCTGAAGGACCTCGAGCCACACCTCGAGCCACAGCCGGCGGTCTGAGCCCGGCTCCACCGGCGCGGTTGCCGCCCCCGGCGGGGCGGCGGAGACTGGGGTGCGTGCGCACCTTCCTGCTCCACGACCACGGCGCCGAGATCCGCGACATCCAACAACGATTGATCGCGCTCGGTTGGCACATCGAGTTCGCCGAGCTCGACGGGACGTTCGGACCGTCGACCGACGCCGCCGTGCGCGCCTTCCAGGAGCGCCGCAGCCTGCGCATCGACGGCAGGGTCGGGCCCGACACATGGGGACAGCTCGTCGAGGCCGGCTACCACCTGGGCGACCGCACCCTCTACCTGCACTCTCCGCTGCATCGTGGAGACGACGTCAGCGCCCTCCAGCGGAAGCTGAACGCGCTCGGGTTCGACGCCGGTAAGGAAGACGGCCTCTTCGGCACGCTCACGGACCGGGCGGTGCGAGAGTTCCAGCAGAACGTCGGCGAGGAGCCCGATGGCATCGTCGGCATCGAGACCATCTCGACGCTCGAGCGGATGCGTCCGACGGGATCGGGTCCGGGCCGCGCGATGGTGCGGGAAGCCGAATCCGTGCGCGCGATGCGCTCGTCGATCGAAGGGCAGGTGGTCGCGATCGACGCCGGTCGAGGCGGGCCGACCGACGACGCGGTCGAGCAACGGATCGCCGCGGCGCTCGCCGACGAGCTTGCGGGGATGGGCGCGAAGCCCGTGGTGCTGGAGGGCGACGATCGAGCCGGCCCCTCCGACATGGCGCGCACGGCGAACGAGTTGTCCGCGACCGCGTGCGTCTCGCTGCAGGTCGCGGCCGCGGGTTCGCGGGCGGGCGGGCCGGCGTGCTCCTATTTCGGCAGCGGGTCCACGCATTCCCCTGCAGGCAAACGGCTAGCGGAGTTGGTGCTGGAAGAGCTCGATCGCGCGCCCGGATCCTCGGGACGCCTGGAGCCGCTTACGGACGCGATCCTTCGCGAGACGCGGATGCCCGCCGTGCAGATCCAACCGTGCGTGACCACCGCTGCCGACATCCCACGGATCGCGCGCGCCGTAGCCGACGCGCTCCGTCGATTCTTCGCCGGCTGACCTCGAACGCTGTGGAAGGCGGCTAGGAGCTGCGGCGGCGGGCCAGGAGCGCCAGGACCAACCCGAGCACCACGCCCGACACCACGGCCCTGATGGCGCGCTGCTGCTCGGTCGGGACGATCCGCTCCGATGACACGGCGCGACTATGCTACGCGCCGTGCGCTTCTGCTTGATGATCGAGGGCCAACAGGGCGTGACCTGGAAACACTGGCTCGCGCTCGCGGAGTCCGCGGAACGGCTGGGGTTCGAGGCGCTGTTCCGGTCGGACCACTACTTCAGTTCGCAGGGAGTGGGTGGGCGCGGCTCCACGGACGCCTGGACGCTGCTCGCCGCGTTGGCCGCGAAGACCGAGCGCATCCGGTTGGGCACCCTCGTGTCGCCGGTGACGTTCCGACATCCGTCCGTCTTGGCGAAAGCGGCCGCGACCGTGGACGAGATCTCAAGCGGACGCGTCGAGATCGGGCTCGGCGCCGGATGGTGGATGGAAGAGCACACGCAGTTCGGGTTCCCGTTCCCGTCCACACGCGAGCGATTCGAGATGCTCGAGGAGCAGCTGGAGATCGTCCATCGGCTGTTCACGGAGGATCGGTTCAGCTTCGAGGGGCGCCATTACACGCTCACCGACGCCGAGTTCCTCCCGAAGGGGACGCGAGATGCGTGCCCGCCGATCATCGTCGGAGGCAAGAAGGTCGGGCCGTGGATGCAACGGCTGATCGGCGCGTGGGCGGCGGAGTTCAACACCGTCGGCGGCTCACCAGAGGAGGTACGCGAACGCTTCGGCCGTGCACGTGACGGGGTGGCTGCCGCCGGCCGTCCTCCGGACTCGATCGAAACGTCGATGATGACGTGGTTCTTCGTCGCTCCTACGGAGGACGAGTATCTCGCCAAGCTCGAACGCGCCCGCTCTCTGGACCCGACGGCAGGTCCGTTCGACGCCTACCGGGCCGACATCGAGGCCGACTGCATCGTGGGAACGCCGGAGCGTGCGGCCGAGCGGCTCTCGCAGTACGCCGAAGCGGGCGTACAGCGCATCATGCTGAACCACGAGCTCTACGATGACCTCGAGATGCTCGAACTCCTTGCCACGGAAGTCTTCCCGAAGGTCGAAGGATGACGCTCCCGTCCCCTGCCGCGCCTTCGGACCCGGATCTCGCCGGTGACGAGCGCCTGCTCCTGACGGAGTTCCTCGAGTACCAGCGGATCGTGTTGTGGCGCAAGGTGGGTGAGCTCGACGACGACGGACTGCGGCGCGTGATGACCCCGTCGGGGCTCACGTTGCTCGGCCTGATGAAGCACCTGGCGTACGTCGAGCGATGGTGGTTCCGGGTCGCGTTCGCAGGTGAGCAAGGGATCGATCCACCCTGGAGCGACGCCGATCCCGATGCCGATTTCCGCGTGGAGCCGCAGGACACGGCCGAAGCCATCCTCGCGCTCCACGAGGACGAAGTGGCCCGGGCCAAGGCGATCACGGCGGGTGCTTCATCGTTCGACGACGTCGCCGCCGATCCGCGCGCGAAAGGGCGGTCGCTGCGGTGGATCATGATCCACATGATCGAGGAGTACGCCCGGCACCTGGGTCATGCGGACATCATGCGCGAGACCATCGACGGTCGGACGGGAGACTAGGCGGGGTTCATCGGGGGCCACCAGGGCCGCTGTTAGGCTTTGGACCTTCCCATGGCCGAGTTCTCGATCGATCGATTCGTCGAGCTGTACGCGGAACGTGCCGCTGGCATGTCCGCCTCCGAGGTTCGCGCGTTGTTCGCGGTGGCCTCTCGTCCCGAGATCGTGTCGTTCGCGGGTGGGATGCCGTACGTGCAGGCGCTCCCACCCGAAGACGTGCTGGCGGTCGTCGCCGACGCGCTGGATGTTCACGGTTCGACGATCCTGCAATATGCGGGTGGGCAGGGACATCTTTCCCTCCGCGAACGACTGATCCCGCTGATGACCGACGAGGGCGTCGAGGCGGACCCCGACGAGATGGTGATCACGACGGGGGCGCAACAGGCGCTCGACCTGATCGGCAAGATCTTCATCGATCCGGGAGACCTGATCGCGGTGGAGGCGCCCGCGTACGTCGGCGCGCTCACGGCGTTCGGCGTGTACCAGCCTCGCTACCTGCAGATCGATCTCGATGCAGACGGCATGATCGTGGATCAACTCGAGGAAGCGCTCGTGCGCGGGGAACGGCCCAAGTTCGTCTACACCGTGCCGAACTTCGGGAACCCCGCAGGCGTCACGATGTCGCTCGCGCGCCGACGGCAGCTGGTGGCGTTGTGCCGCGAGGCAGGGATCCCCATCATCGAGGACAACCCGTACGGCTTGCTCCGGTTCGAAGATGACGCGCTCCCCTGCTTGCGCTCGATGGATCCCGAGAACGTGATCTATCTCGGCACGGTGTCGAAAGTCTTCTCCCCCGGGGTTCGCGTCGGGTGGGCGCTCGCCGAGCAGAGCGTCGTGCAACACCTGGTGCTCGCGAAGGAGGCTGCCGACCTGTGCGGCTCTTCGTTCACGATGCTCGTGACCGAGCGGTACTTCGCCGGTGATCGTTGGCGCGAGAACCTGTCCACGTTCGTCGATCTGTATCGGCTCCGGCGCGACGCGATGCTCGAGGCGTTGCCGGAGCACTTCCCCGACGACGCCACGTGGACGCAGCCCGCGGGTGGATTCTACGTGTGGGTCACATTGCCCGGATGGGTTGACGCGCAAGCGATGTTGGCGGCCGCCGTAGAGCGTCGCGTCGCGTATGTGCCGGGGACGGCGTTCTATCCGGACGGTCGTGGACGCAACCAGATGCGGCTGGCGTTCTGTTACCCGACCGAGGAACGGATCCGCGAGGGCATCGCTCGTCTCGGCTCGCTGCTCGAGGACGAAGAGCAGCTCTACCGCTCCCTTCATCCATGAGGGTCGCCGTCATCGCCGGCGGGCGAACACCGGAACGTGACGTCTCGCTGCGTTCCGGTCATCGCGTGAGCCATGCCCTCGGCGAAGGTGGACACGACGCCTGGTTGGTGGACCCCGGAGAAGTCCCACTCGTCGAGGCGCTCCGGGAGCGCGCGCCAGACATCTGCTATCTGACGCTGCACGGCAAGGAGGGCGAAGACGGCACGGTGCAGCGACTGCTCGACCTTCTGCAGATCCCCTACACCGGAACGGCGCCGTTCGACTGCGAGGTGGCATTCGACAAGGTCCTGGCGAAGGACGCGCTGGTGCGGGCAGGCGTCACGACCCCCGGTTGGGTCGTCGTCGAGGGCTGGGCGCTGCGCGACCTGGGCGCCGGTGCGGCGTTGGCGATGGTCACGGAGCGGGTGGGCCTCCCATGCGTCGTCAAGCCGTCACGCTCCGGCTCGGCGCTCGGCGTGAGCTTCGTCGAACGAGCGCCCGACCTGGCCACGGCCGTCATGGCCGCGTTGTCCTTCGCCGGCGCAGCGATCGTGGAAGCCAAGGTCGAGGGTTCGGAGCTCGCCGTCGGGCTGGTGGGCACTCCGCCCGAGGCGCTGCCGCTGGTCGAGATCGTGCCCAAGAGCGGCGTGTTCGACTACGCCTCCCGTTATACAGCGGGGGCCACCGAGTACTTCGCGCCCGCGAGGGTGCCCGCCGAGATCGCGGCGGCCTGCACCGAGCAAGCGCTGCAGGCCGCCGAAGGGCTGCACCTGCGCGACGTCGCTCGGGTGGACACGATCGTCGATCCGGGCGGCACGCCTTGGGTGCTCGAGGTGAACGTCTCTCCGGGGATGACCGAGACCAGCCTTCTCCCGATGGCGGCGCAGGCCGCCGGCTGGTCGCTCGCCGAGCTCTGCGAGCGCGTCCTCCGTTCGTCCGGCTCGCCCTGAGCAGGGTCGCCACTAGTCTGAGCCAGACTAGTGACCACTCCGGACCGAGGGATCAGTCGGGAGCGAGCCCCGGCCCCGACCCGATGATCTCGGACACGATCCGGTCGAGGTCGTCGGCCGACCCGAACTCGATCACGACCCGCCCTCGCTTCTTCCCCATCTGGATCTGCACCCGCGTCGCGAGCTGCTCCGACAAGATCTCCTCCACCTCGGACATGGTCGTATCGGTAGGTGGAGGGTCCACGGCCTGGGCTTTCGCTGGCTTCTCGGCCGGTCCGTCCACGTACCGTCGGACCAGGTCTTCCACGTCGCGAACGGTCAGATCCTCGGCCACGGTCCGCAGCGCCAAGGTGTTCTGCGCCTCGGCGTCACCGAGCGTGAGCAGAGCACGCGCATGGCCTGCCTGGAGCTTCCCGTCCGTCAGCAGCTGCTGGACATCGATCGGCAGCTGGAGGAGACGGATCGTGTTCGCGATGTGCGAGCGGGAGACACCGACGCGCTCCGCGAGCTCCTCCTGCTTCAATCCGAGCTCCTCGAGCAGCTGGCGGAAGGCTTCGGCCAGCTCGACCGGGCCCAGATCCTCCCGATGGATGTTCTCGATCAGGGCCTCACGCAGCGTGTCGGCATCGTCCGTGTCGCGGACCACCACGGGGATCGTCGCTAGGCCGGCGAGCTTTGCGGCGCGTAAGCGTCGTTCTCCGGCGATGAGCTCGTAGCCCGCGCCCGACTTCCGGACCACGATCGGCTGAAGGATCCCGACCTCCCGGATGGACGAAGCGAGGGAGCCGATGGCCTCGTCGTCGAACCGCGTCCTGGGCTGCTTCGGGTTGGGGGAGACCGCGTTGACGGGTACCTCGAGCAGCCCGGAGGCCTCCCCCGACTCGGGCGCCCCTGGGATCAATGCGGACAGGCCGCGACCCAATCCACCTCGTTTCGACATCATTCGCCTCCCTTGCGGAACAGTCGCCATCGGCGCTTGCCGTGGCCCTCCTCCTCCAGGGTGGCGCCGATCGAAGCGACGGCCGGCGGCGAGGCCGGCTCGTCTTCGGCTGCGCCCCGCGAGGTGGGCCTGGAGGACGTTGCAGGTTCGGCGTCCTCGTCGATGACCACCACCCGTCGTTCAGGAAGGTGTCCGGAGGCTTGAGCGGGGGAAGGTCTCCGTTCGCGAGACTGCTGCGGTGGCTCGCTCGGTGGGACGGGCTCGTCGGAGTCCTCCCACACGTCTTCCTCGTCGATCGAGGGAGGAAGCGCATCGACGCTCTTGGGCTCCACTCGCCGTGAAGTGGCGGCGGGCGGCGGTGAGGCAGGATCGGGAGCCGGTGTCGGCCCGGGATCGGGCGGCGCCACCGGCACCTTTGCCTCGGGCGGCGCCTCCGGCACCTTTGCCTTCGGTACCTTGACCTTCGGCTGAGTCATCTCGACCTGCTGCTCGACCTCTGCTTCCGGCTCCTCGACGACCTCGTGAACGGTCGGCACGGGAAGGTCCTCCAGACCCTCCTCTTCGAGGGGTTCCGGTGTGACGGTGTCAACAACGGGGCCGACGACCACGGTCGGGAGATCGTCGTACACGGGCATCGGCTCGGCGGGAGGTGGGCGTGAGGCAACCTCCGCCGCCAGCTCGCGGTAGGTCTGCGCGCCCCGAGAGCGCGGGTCGTAAACCGATATGGGCTGCCCGAACCCCGGTGCTTCGGACAGGCGAACGGTTCGGGGGATGATGACGTCATAGACAAGATCGCCGAAGAACCGCTGCACCTCCTCGACGACCTGCCCCGAGAGCTTGGTCCGTGGGTCGAACATGGTCATCACGATCCCGGACAGTCGAAGGTCCGGGTTGATGTTCTGCTGGACCAAGCTGACGTTCCTCAGGAGCTGTCCCAACCCTTCGAGCGCGTAGTACTCGCATTGGATCGGCACGATGAGCTCCTCGGCCGCCGTCAGGGCGTTCACCGTTAACAGACCGAGCGAGGGAGGGCAATCGAGCAGCACGAAGTCATAGCGACCTTCCCGGATCGGCTCCAGAGCCTTCTTGAGCCGGGTCTCGCGGGAGAACTGGCTGACCAGCTCGATCTCCGCGCCCGCCAGATCGATGGTCGACGGGACCGCGTGCAGGCGTTCGACCGGAGTATGGACGATGGCATCGTCGATCGGGGATTCCGCCACGATCACGTGATAGACGGTCGTTTCGCGTGCCTCGTGCCGGATGCCCATACCCGTCGACGCGTTCCCCTGGGGGTCCAGGTCGATGACCAGCACCCGATAGCCCAGATCGGCCAGCGAGGCACCGAGGCTTACCGCGGTCGTCGATTTCCCCACCCCGCCCTTCTGGTTGGCGATCGCGATAATGCGGGCGACCCCGGGCGTTTCGGGGGGGACGGGGTCCTTCTTGGCGCGTTTCCGCCGGACGGGAGGCGAGGTCGAGTCCCCGTTGGGCGCCGAGCGTGACGAGGTCGTCCGTGGGGCTGCCTTGGCGCCAGAGGTCGTCACTGCCGGCTCATGATAACGAGCGGTCCCGACCTTGCAAGCGCAGATGTCCTCACCAGGTTGGATACGGCATCTTCCGGGAGTTCGGAGCGGTCGAAACGCTCACCGGCGAAGTAGATCAGTCGCCCGCCCGGAACGAGGAGCCGATCGGCGGCGCTCCACGCGACGCCCACCCGAGCGAACGCCCGGGAAAAGCAGAGATCCACGAGCTCGGATAGCGTTTCTACCCGTGCGTTGCTGACCACGGTGTTGGTGAGGCTCAGGCGGTCGACGACGAGCTGGAGGAAGGCCGCACGGGGACGCCGGGACTCGACCAGCGTCATCCGGAGATCCGGGCACGCGATCGCCACGACAACCCCTGGGAGACCAGCCCCTGAGCCGAGGTCGTAGGCGGTCCGGTCGCTAGCCGACACCACGGTGGCGGCTCTCAGGCTATCCTGCACGTGTCGCTCTCGTAGGCGCCCCGCGTCCGCCGTGGCCACCATCCCCAAAGGGATCGCTCGCTCTCGGATCAGGGCTTCGAACGCTTCGAGCTTGTCCAGCTGCTGCTGAGTGAGCTCCAGATCCAGATCCCTCGCGACATCCCAACCCTCATGTTTCACGTGAAACACCCATGAGGGCTACCGACGGCGGATAACGACCGAGCGTTCGGGGTCTTCGCCTCTGCTGGAGCTCTCCACACCCTCGATCGTCGCAACCGCGTCGTGGACGAGCTTCCGCTCGAACGGGTTCATCGGCTCCAGGGCCTCTTCCGTGCCTGTTTTGAGGACCCGTTCTGCCACTTCGCGCGCTTTCTCTTCCAGCCGAGTCTCGCGGCGCTTCCGGTAGTCCTCGACGTCCACGATCACCCGGACCCGTTCATCCAGATGCCTGCCAACCACCATCCGCGTCAGCTCCTGAATCGCGTCGAGCGTCTGCCCATGGCGACCGATCAGCAACGCCATGTCGTCCTCGTCCTCCCCGACGATGTCGACATACATATGCTCGTGATGGAGGTTGGGCTCGGCAACCGCGTCGATACCCATGTGGCCCAAGAGGTCTTCCAGGAAATCGGCCGCCGTGTCCGCCTGCTCCTCGAGGTCTTCAGCGTCGACGTCCGGGGCGATCACACGGACGCGGACGACCGCTTCGTGGGCTCCGATGCCCATGACCCCTGAACGAGGTTCCTGCAACACGTCGACACGAGCCTCTTGCTCTGAAATCCCGAGTTCGTGGAGCGCCGCTTCGACGGCCTCCTCGACGCTAGGTGCTCGCTTCTCCGTCTCCCTGGTCACCGCTGCCTCCACCGCGCTTCCGCGGATCCGTGTTCGGTCGCCGACCCGGCTTCGGGGTGCCACCGGCGCCGCCGACGCCGCCCGTGTTGGGACGCCGGCCCTTGGGCTGAGGACCCTTGCCAGACGCCGAGCGGGGGCTTCCTGAGGACTTCTGCCCTCCACTCGGCTTCTTCGGTGATTGCCCGCGGCGCCCCTGCTGCTGCTGCTCGGCGCGCTCCTGCATCCGGGTCATGAAACCGGGCTTGGCGGGCTTGCTCGCGTTCTTGGCGCGCTGCTCGGCGATCCGACGCTCCATCGCATCCGGCCCGATGTGGCCCGCCTTGAGGAGGACGTACTGCTGTCCGATCTGCCAGAGGTTGGAGACGGTCCAATAGAGCGTGAGTCCCGCCGGGAACGTATAGCCGAAGATGCCGAACATCAGCGGCATCACCTTGAGGATCGCCTGCTGCTGGCCGCTGGCCGCTCCCGGAGGGCTCGCCTTCTGCATCTGGCGCTGCTGGTAGAACGTGGTTCCCACCATGAAGATCAGCAGCGCGAAATACGGGATCTTGTCCGTGCCCGCCGAGCCGCAGGGGATGCCTCCCGTGCCGGTCGTGGCGCCGAAGGGGAGGGCCGTCGTCCCATCAGCGTCGACGATGGGCGTGTCGGGCAGTATCTGCCCCCGGTCTGAGGCTTCGATCTTCGCCTGCGTCCCCGATTGCGCCGCGGAACATTGCAGGTTCATCCCCAGGAACCCCAGGTTCTGATGCAGCATCACGTCTTTGAAGAGCTTGCTGTCAACCGGCAGGTGGCTGTTGTGGATGGTGTAGGCCGAGAGCTCGGGGTTCGGCTCCTCGTTCCCGGCGACCGTGACGGTGCTTGGAACAGGATTCCCGTCGACGTCCACCGGCTGCAGCTGCGGTGCCCGCAGGACCGCATACATCGCGATCAGGATGGGAAACTGCAACAGCAGTGGCAGGCAACCTCCGAGCGGGTTGACCCCAGCATCCTTGTAGAGCTTCATCGTCTCTTGCTGAACCTTCTCTTTGTTGCCCTTGAACTTCTTCTGCAGCTCCTTGATCTTCGGCTGGATCGACTGCATCGCCTGCATCGACTTGATCTGCTTCACCCCGAGCGGCAGCAAGACCACCTTGATCACGATGGTGAGGACGATGATCGACAGGCCGTAGTTGCCGACGAAGTCGTAGATCGACGCCAGGATCCATCCGATGCCGTTCAGGAGCGCCTGGAAGACCCCGAGTGCGAGCATCAGGCCTCCACCCGGTCGGCTGCGTGTGTGACGTCATCATACCGCGAGCCACCGCGCACGTGGTCGATGCCTCCATCGCCGAACGGATTGCACCGAAGGATGCGCCACACCCCGAGCGCGGTTCCCATGACGGCGCCACGTTCTCGGATCGCCTCTTCCGCATAGTGCGAGCACGTGGGATAGAAGCGACACTGGCCGCCGAGCCACCCCGACAGAGTCGCACGGTACACACGGATGAACCCGATCTCGAGCGCCCGCACAGGAGCCCCGACCGTACGGAACGCGCGTCGGATCATCTGCGCACCAACGGTTCGCGGCGGAGCAGCTCCGTCATCTCGGCCACCAGATCCTGTGTCTTCGCGCCTCGGATGGCCTCACGGGCCACGATGACGACATCGTTTCCGTCTCCGGCCAAGGGCGCAACCTCGCGCCAGGCCTCCCTCAGGATCCGCCTGGCTCGGTTCCGCTCGACGGCCCCTCCCACACGACGGGAGGCGACCACGGCGACCCCACTCGAGCCCGGCGCGAGGAACAGTACCACCCGTTTCGCGTGCAACGATCGGCCGACGTCGAAGACCCGTCGAACCTGGGATGCGTGCACGGCGAGGGTCAGGGGGTGAGGCGCGCGCGCCCCTTGCGGCGGCGGCGAGACAAGATCGCGCGGCCGGCCCGGGTGCGCATGCGGATCCGGAAGCCGTGCGTCTTCGCGCGGTGGCGGTTGTTCGGCTGATACGTGCGCTTACCCTTGGCCATCTCGGTCCTCTCGATGCGAAGGCCGGCTCGCGGCCGGCCAGGCGGAAAGTATACGGGCCCCCATCGACGCAGGACAAAGGGGTTGACAACAGAAAGTGCGTCAAGACCCCGTTCAGGGCGCGCGCTGTGGAAAAGTCCGGTGCTATATTCCGGCCCGCTTCACTCCCCGGCGAAACCCGGCGCACCCTCGGCCCGGGCGCCAGATCCACTTCTCCGAGTGGTTATCCACCATTGTGGAAAGGTCTTGTGGATACGCATGGCGATAGCGTTCTCTCAGCGCGAGGCTCACGACGCTTGGGCACACGTGCTGGAGCGCGCTCGTGCCGAGCTGCCCGAAACGACCGTCGTCATGTGGTTCGCCGACGTCGACCCCGTATCGCTGCACGACGGGGTGCTGGCGCTGCACGTTCCGAGCGACATGGTCCGAGAACGCTTGCAACACAACCATCTTGACCTTATACACGCTGCGGTGGCGCAAGCGGCCGGGACCGAGGTGGAGATCCGTCTCAACGTCGACGAAGCCCTCCGTGGCCGAGCTGACGACGTGATCGCTATCCCGGATGCACCCGCCGATCCACCTCACGCCACTTCGGCGCACACCGGCGCACCGACGAACGACGCCGACCCCGCGGAGGTCGCCCCGGGGGGCCGCGTCATGGGCGCCCCGGGGCTCCCGTTCCCCAACTACACGTTCGATGCGTTCGTCCCCGGACCGAGCAACCGATTCGCGCACGCGGCCGCCATGGCGGTTGCCGAGGCGCCGCCGTCGAAGGCGTACAACCCGTTGTTCATCTACGGCGGCGTCGGGCTGGGCAAGACCCACCTGCTGATCGCGGTCGGACATCACATGTACCGGCTCAAGCCGAGCCTCCGCGTGAAATACGTCACCTCGGAGCAGTTCGTCACGGAATTCATCAAGGCTGTTCGCGAACGACAGGGCGACAACTTCCGACAGAAGTACCGCGAGGTCGACGTCCTGCTGGTCGACGACATCCAGTTCCTCGCCAAGCGGGAAGAGACCCAGACCGAGTTCTTCCACACGTTCAACCATCTGCACACGGCCGGCCGGCAGATCGTGATCGCGTCGGATCGTCCTCCCCACGAGATCTCGGGGATGGAGGAGCGCCTGACCAGCAGGTTCCGATGGGGGCTCTGCGTCGACGTGCAGCCCCCCGACCTCGAGACCCGGATCGCGATCCTGCAGCTCAAGGCGGAGCGCGAGACCATCGCGATCCCGTCCGGCGTCGTCGAGTTCGTGGCCTCGAAGTTCGATCAGAGCGTCCGCGAGCTGGAAGGCGCCCTGGTCAGGGTGGTCGCGTGGTCCGAGCTCACCGCGCAACCGATCGACACGGAGCTCGCCGAGCGCGCCCTACAGGACCTGATCCCGCAGACCGAGCACGAGATCCCGCCCCCGCTCATCCTGGAGGAGACCGCGCGCTACTTCTCGCTCTCCATCGGAGACCTGGTGTCGAAGAGCCGGTCGAGGCCGCTGACGCAAGCGCGACACATCGCGATGTATCTCGTGCGTGAGTGCACGGGCCTCTCGCTGGTGAAGATCGGCGAGATCTTCGGCGGGCGCGACCACACGACGGTCCTGCACGGCATCAACAAGGTCGAGGGGGAGATGCGCGCTCGCGATACAGCGTTCCGGCAGGTCCAAGACCTGACCCGCATCATCCGAGGCCGGGTCCGGGGGGCCGCATGAGCCTGTGGAAAACCCGGGGGACCGCTGTGGAGTGCAGTGTATGCACACCCGCCGATCGCTTCCAGGCGGCATGTTCTCCCCAGTCCGTCCACATGTCGGAGGCAGCCTCTACGCTGGGAGAACGGTTGCTTTGCCAACCTTTCCACAGCACCTACTACTACCGTTTTGTCAGAGAACCTAAGAGCAACAGGGGGTGGCCACGTTGAAGTTCCGGTGTGACCGAGACGCACTTTCGGAGGCCCTGCAGACCGTCCAGCGAGGGGTGTCATCTCGTCCGGGCATCCCTGCCCTCACCGGGGTGCTGATCGAGGCGGCCGACGGAGGCGAGCTCACGCTGATCACGACCGACCTCGAGGTGTCGGCACGGCTCACGATCTCGGTGCAGGTGAGCGAGTCGGGGATCGCGCTCGTGCCGGCGCGACTGCTCGGGGACACGGTGAAGAGCCTGTCCAACGCGCCCGTCGAGTTCGAGACCGACCAGAGCCAGGTGACCATCCGATGCGCGGCGTACGAGGGCACGTTGCGGCTGCTCCCCGCCGAGGACTTCCCGGGATTGCAGGAGCCGAGCGGGACCACCGTGACGGCCGAGGCGGCGGCGTTCGCCGAAGCGATCGGGCAGGTGGGCCGGGGCGCCTCGCGAGACGAGGCCAGACCGGTGCTCACCGGCGTGTTGCTCGAGGTCAGCCGGGAGGGCGTGGTGATGGTCGCGACCGACTCCTACCGACTCGCCGTGCGCGACCTGGTCGCGAGCGCCTCGGGCGAGGCCAAGGCGATCGTTCCCGAACGCGCGATGTCCGAGGCAGGCCGCGCCGCGGGGGCGGACGAGAAGTCCACGGTCGAGATCTTCATCGACGAGAGTCAGGTGTCGTTCAAGATCGGCACGCTGACGCTCACGTCGCGGTTGATCGAAGGGGAGTTCCCGAACTACCGGCAGCTCTTGCCGGAGGCCACCGAGAGTCGGCTCACGGTCTCGCGTCAGCAGCTCTTGGACGCGGTGCGGCGCGTTGGACTGCTCGCACGCGACACCACGCCGGTGCGCATGGAGTTCAACGCGCTCGGCGTCAAGCTCTCGAGCTCGTCGCCCGATCTGGGGCAGGCCGTCGAGACGGTCGAGGCGCGATACGAGGGCGAGGACCTGACGGTCGCGTTCAACCCGCAATACCTGGCCGACGGTCTCACCGCCGCGACCGGTGAGACCGTGCGGCTCGACGTGCGCGACGGACTGAAGCCGGGCGTGGTGCACGGGGAGGGCGACGAGTTCACCTATCTGGTGATGCCGGTTCGCCTGCCCGCGGTGGTGAGCTAGGAAGGTCTGGGGCGCAAGGCTTCCCCATATGCGCCTGGCCTGGGTCGAATTGCGCGACTTCCGCAACCACGTCCATACGCGGATCGAGCCGGTACCCGACGGCTTGATCGTTGCCGTGGGTCCCAACGGTGAGGGGAAGACCAACCTGCTCGAGGGGATCTGCTACCTGTTCACGCTGTCGTCGCCGCGGGTCAGCGCGTCGGGGCCGCTGGTGCGCGACGGCGCCGAGGCCGCCTACTCGCGTGGAGAGGTCGAGACGCGGGATGGCCGGGTACTGGTCGAGGTCGAGGTGCCGATCAAGGGCGCGAGCCGCGTGAAGGTCAATCGGTCGCCCGTCCGGCGCAAGCGCGATCTGCGCCGCCAGGTCCGGGCGGTGTTCTTCGGTCCCGACGATCTCGACGTGGTGCGCGGGGATCCATCCCACCGGCGCCGGTTCCTGGATGAGGCGGTCGTGGCGCTGTGGCCATTGAAGGAGTCGCTCCTCACCGCGTACGACCGGGCGCTGCGTCAGCGGAACCGCCTCCTGAAGGAATGGGACCGGCCGGGCATGCCGGCAGGCATGGAGGCGTGGGACGCCGAGTTGATACAAGCGGGAGCCGCCCTGACCCGGGTCCGCGCCGACGCGATCGAGCGCCTGGCGCGCTCCGCCTCCGAGGAGTTCGAGGCGCTGGCGGGATACGGCTTGGCCTGCGCGTACGCGCCGAACGTCTGGAGCGACGACGACCTCGAAGTGGCGTTCCGCGCCCGCATCGAGGAGCGCCGGCACGACGAGCTGGTCCGGCGATCATCGCTGGTCGGGCCGCACCGTGACGATGTGGATCTGGCGGTCCGCGATCTGGGCGCCCGCGCGTTCGCGTCGCACGGCGAAGCATGGGCGGCGGCGCTCTGTCTGCGGCTCGGTCTCGCGACCGCGGTGGAGCGCGAGATCGGCGAGCCGCCGATCCTGTTGGTGGACGACCCGTTCTCAGCGCTCGATCCGCGACGTCGCGATCAGATCGGAGAGCGGCTCGCCGCGCGCGGTGGACAGGTGGTCATCTCGGTGGCAGACGAGGCGGACGTGCCGGACGCGGCGCACGCCACCTGGGACGTGCGTGCCGGAAGCGTCACGCCGAGGGTCGCCTGATGCCGAACGGGAAGGGATGGCGCTCGCGCCGTGAGGAGCGCAGCGGCGACGCCGTCCCGCTCGGAGAGATCGTCGATGGGCTGATGCGCGAAGAAGCCTTCTCGCGCGGGATCCCGATCGCGGAGCTCGCGTCCAAGTGGCGCCAGATCGTCGGCGATCGGTTGGCAGCGGAGACCGCGCCCGCATCCCTCGAGGGCGGCCTGCTGACCGTGGCGGCGACCAACGGACCGTGGGGAGCGCAGGCCCGTTTCCTGCACGAGCAGATCCGTCTGAAGGCGAATCAGGCGCTCGGTTCCGATGTCATCGGAACGGTTCGGGTCGTCGTGCGAAACAGCAGGTAGAGGGCCTGGATCGCAACGCGAAAGCGGGTCTTCGTCGCCCCCGATTGGTAGAATCTGTGTATCCGCGCAAGGCAGTTCCCCGGCGCGGCCTCCCTGTCAGGGCGAGGCCGCTGCGTGGGCAGGATCGGAGGCTCGTGGCAACCGTTACGACGAAGAGCGCGCCCAAGAAGAAGCCCGCTGCTCAGGAGTACGACTCCAGCAACATCCAGGTCCTCGAGGGCGTCGAGCACGTCAGGCTCCGCCCCGGGATGTACATCGGAACCACCAGCTCCAGAGGGCTGCATCACCTGGTCTACGAGGTCGTCGACAACGCCGTGGACGAAGCGATGGCCGGACGCGCGAGCAAGATGGTCGTCACCATCCACGCCGATGGCAGCGTCTCGGTGCTGGACGACGGCGCCGGCATCCCCGTCAAGCCGATCCCGCGCGCGAAGGATCGTCGGCCCGCCGTCGAGGTCGCGCTCACCACGCTGAACGCCGGAGGCAAGTTCGGCGGCGGCGGGTACCGGATCTCAGGCGGCCTGCACGGGGTCGGCGTGTCGGTCGTGAACGCGCTTTCGGAGAAGATGACGGCCGACATCATGCGTGACGGCTTCGCGTGGCATCAGGAGTACGCGCGTGGCCGGGCCACCACCAAGCTGATCAAGGGCAGGGCCAGCACGAAGCACGGCACCACCATCCGGTTCTGGCCCGACCCGGAGATCTTCACCGAATCGACGGAGTTCAAGCGCGAACAGCTGATCGAGCGACTGCGCGAGTTGGCGTTCCTGAACGCGGGCCTCGAGATCCAGCTGCTGGACGAGCGCGAGGACCCCGTCCACAAGGATGTCTATCGCTACAACGACGGACTCAAGGACTTCGTGAAGTACCTGAACGGCAGCAAGGACGTCATCCACAAGTCCATCGCGATCGATCAGAAGGGCGACGACGAGGTCGAGGTCGCGATGCAGTGGAACGCCGGCTACACGGAGTCGTTCTACTCGTTCGCCAACACCATCAACACGCACGAGGGCGGCATGCACGAAGAAGGACTCAAGAAGTCCCTCACCAACGTGATCAACCGGTACGCGCGCGCCAAAGGATTGGTGAAGGAGAAGGAGGAGAACCTCATCGGCGAAGACGTCCGTGAGGGTCTCACCGCCATCATCTCCGTCAAACTCCGCGATCCGCAGTTCGAGGGACAGACGAAGACGAAGCTCGGCAACGCATCGATGCGCTCGCTCGTCGAGACCACGGTGAACTCACAGTTCTCGACGTGGATGGAGGAGCACCCCGCCGACGCGAAGCGGATCGTGGCGAAGGGCATCGCGGCGGCCAAGGCGCGGATGGCTGCGCGGCAGGCGCGCGATCTCACGCGACGGAAGTCGTTCCTGGAATCGGGGTCCCTTCCCGGCAAGCTCGCGGACTGTCAGCTCACCGATCCCGAGGCGTGCGAGCTCTACATCGTGGAGGGCGACTCGGCGGGAGGTTCGGCGAAGAGCGCCAGGGATCGTGCGACGCAGGCGATCCTGCCCATCCGCGGGAAGATCCTGAACGTCGAGAAGGCCCGGCTGCACAAGACGCTCGAGAACCTCGAGATCCAGGCGCTGATCACCGCGATCGGCACAGGGATCGGCGAGGAGTTCGACATCGCGAAGGCGCGGTACCACCGCATCGTGATCATGGCCGACGCCGACGTCGACGGCGCCCACATCCGCACACTGCTGCTGACGTTCTTCTTCCGCCACATGCGCGAGGTGATCGAGGAGGGGTACATGTACCTGGCGCAACCGCCGCTCTACCTGATCAAGGAAGGCAAGCAGGAGCGCTACTTCTACACCGAGCAGCAGTGGGACGCATACCGCAAGGAGAACGGCAACGCGAGCAAGAAGATGGACCCACAGCGGTTCAAGGGCCTCGGCGAGATGGACGCCAACCAGCTGTGGGAAACCACGATGAATCCGGAGCGGCGCACGTTGTTGCGGGTCACGCTCGACGATGCCGCCACTGCGGACCGGCTGTTCACCATCCTCATGGGTGACGATGTGCCGGCTCGGAAGGCGTTCATCGAGCTGAACGCGAAAGACGTCCGCAACCTCGACGTCTAGATCGAAAGTCCGAACCGCACGAGGACGTAGGAAGGACCCATGTCACAGAACCTGTTCGCCGGTCGCATCGAGGACATCCAGCTTGAGGACGAGATCCAGAGCTCGTACCTCGACTATGCGATGTCGGTCATCGTGGGCCGGGCGCTCCCCGACGTCCGTGACGGGCTGAAGCCCGTTCACAAGCGGATCCTGTGGGCGATGCTCGAGGCCGGGTACCGCCCGGACCGCCCGCACCGCAAGTCCGCCGCCGTGATCGGCGACGTCTTGAAGAAGTACCACCCGCACGGCGATCAATCCGTGTACGACGCCCTGGTCCGGATGGCGCAGGACTGGTCGCTGCGCTACCCGCTCGTCGACGGCCACGGCAACTTCGGGTCGGTCGACGGCGATCCGGCCGCCGCATACAGGTATACCGAGGCGCGTCTCGCGCCCATGGCCATGGAGATGCTCCGCGACATCGAGGCCGAGACCGTCGACTTCGTCCCGAACTTCGACGGATACGAGCAGCAGCCGGTCGTCCTTCCTAGCCGGTTCCCGAACCTGTTGGTGAACGGCTCCGGCGGCATCGCGGTCGGCATGGCGACGAACATCCCCCCACACAACCTGGGCGAGACGATAGATGCGGTCGTGCATTATCTGGACAACCCGGAGTCCACGCCCGGCGATCTGATGAAGTTCGTCAAGGGACCCGACTTCCCGACCGGCGCGACGATCATGGGGCGCCAGGGCATCAAGGACATCTACGAGACCGGCCGTGGCTCGATCAAGGTTCGCGCGGTCTCGCAGGTGGAGGAAGGCGCGAACGGCCGCTCGAAGATCGTGGTGACCGAGCTGCCGTACCAGGTCAACAAGGCGCGTTTGGCCGAGAAGATCGCCGAGCTCCACAAGCTCGGGCGGCTGAAGGACATCGCGGATCTCAAAGACGAGTCCAACCGCGAGGGCATGCGGCTGGTCATCGAGTGCAAGCGTGGAGCGAACCCACAGGTCCTGCTGAACCAGCTCTACAAGACGACGCAACTGCAGGAGTCGTTCGGCGCCATCATGCTCGCGCTCGTCGACGGCGTGCCACGCACGCTGAACCTGGCCGAGATGATCGGCTACTACGTCGACCACCAGGTGGACGTGGTCAGCCGGCGCACCCAGTACCTGCTGCGCAAGGCCGAGGATCGCGACCACATCGTCCTCGGGCTGCTGATCGCGCTCGACCATCTGGACGAGGTCATCGCCATCATCCGCGCGTCGCAGGACGCCGAGGCCGCCCGGAAGCGATTGATGACCAAGTTCAAGCTGTCGGAGATCCAGGCGAACCACATCCTGGACATGCCGCTTCGGCGCCTCACCAAGCTCGCGCGCACCGAGCTCCAGGACGAGCACAAGAAGCTGCTCGAGGACATCAAGTACTTCAACAGCTTGTTGAAGGACCCGAAGCTCCTCCGCGGCGTGATCAAGGAGGAGATCCTCGAGATCCGCAAGAAGCATGCCGACGCGCGGCGCACGAAGATCATCGCCGACGAGGGAGACCTGGACATCGAGGATCTGATCGCCGAGGAGGACGTGATCATCACCGTCAGCCGCGCCGGCTACGTGAAGCGGCTGCCGGTCGACGCGTTCAAGCGGCAGCTCCGCGGCGGTAAGGGTGTGCGAGGCCAGAACCTCAAGGAAGAAGATGTCGTGAAGCACGTGTTCACGACGACCACGCATCACTGGATGCTCTTCTTCACCACGAAGGGGCGCGTGTACCGCGTGAAGGCGCACAGCATCCCGGAGTCGGGCCGGACGGCGCGAGGTCTCTACGCCGCGAACCTGCCCAACGTGGCGCTCGACGGCGACGAGCGCATCAGCGCCGTGATCGACCTCAAGGAGTACGAAGAGGGCAAGTACCTGTTGTTCGCGACCAGGAACGGCATCGTGAAGAAGACCAAGCTGCCCGAGTACGACTCGCCGCGCACCGGACTCATCGCGATCAACCTTCGCGAGAGCGACGAGCTGATCGACGTGAAGCTCACGGACGGCAAGGACGAGATCTTCCTCGTCTCACGGAAGGGGCAGGCGATCCGCTTCAAGGAGTCCCTCGCCCGTCCGATGGGCCGGGGGACGGGCGGAGTCATCGGGATGCGCCTGGGTGAGGACGACCGGGTTCTCGCGGTCGGGTTGGCGTCCGACGGTGAGGAGATGATCAGCGTGACCGAGCAGGGATACGGCAAGCGCTCGAAGCTCGCCGACTACCCACCCAAAGGGCGCGGCGGCAAGGGCGTGATCGGTCACCAGCTCACGAAGAAGACCGGCCTGCTCGCGGGCGCGTATATCGGCTCGAAGGACATCGACATGTTCGTGATCTCGTCGAGCGGCCAGGTCGTTCGCGTGCCGGCGGGCGACATCCGCCGCGTGGGCCGCGCCAGCCAGGGTGTGCGCACGATGCGCGTCGAGGAAGGCGCGACCGTCGTGGCGCTGGCTCCGGTGATCATCCAGATGGACGAGGACGAGGAGTAGCGGGAGTCGTCGGTTCCGTTCGCTCGTGCTGGGGGAGCGGCACGCGCTTGAACACGCGCCAGAGCACCAGGTCGTAGACGCTCTTGAGGGCTCCCGCCACGACGAACGGTGCGCCGAACGCGACGTTCTGCATCAGCACCGATCCGATCGCCGGGCCGAACGGTCGGGTCACGTAGCGAGCCGTATTGGTGAACGCCGCGGCCGCCGTGCGTTCCTCCGGATCGACCATCGCCGCGATGTAGGCCTGGCGGGTCGGCACGTCCATCTGTGACAGCACGAATCGCACCAGCAGCACCACGATCGCCCACCCGAGCGTGGGCATCAGCGGGACGAGCATCAGCAGGATGTTCGAGGGCAGGTGGGAGAAGACCATCGTGTTCAGGAGGCCGAACCTGGCTCCCACCCGGCTCGCCACGATGGACGATCCCGCCTGCAGGATGCCGCCGGCGAACACCAAGAGGCTCATCACCTGCGACGACGCGCCGAACCGCCGCTCGAACCAGAACACCACGAACGTGGTCACGACGAATCCGCCCGCGAAGGCGTCGAGCGCGAAGAGGGAGCTCAGCCGGAACACGGTTGACCGCGACCGTTCGAGCGGGTGCTGCGCGTGGGAGGCTCCGGCTGCCTCTACGGCGGGAGACAGCGTCCGGGCGAGCGCCAGGCAGACGAGAGCCCCCACCGGGAACAGCAGGAGCCATCGTTGGTCGTCCGGCGCGCCGGACCACGCATCTCGCAGGAACGCGGGCCCGCCGGCCGCCAGCGCGCCGACCGCGCCGGCCAGGAACGCCACCGCGTTGTATCGGCCGAAGACCCGGAGCCTTGTGGTGGCGGGAGCCTGACCGATCATGGCTTGTTCGAGGGAGGTGATCGGTCCGGACTCGTTGGCGTCCGTGGACATCGTGCCGGTGAGCGCGGCCGCCACAAGAACCATGAATGACTCCGTCAGCGCGAACACCGTGCCGGCGATGCCGAGGACGACGAGCAGCAGCGCGTACGCTCGGCGCCTCCCGACGCGGTCGCCGACCAGGCCGACGCCCACGGTCGCGAGCGCCATCCCCGCGAGCATCGCGGTGAACACCAGGCCCACCCGCGCGTCCGAGAGCCCGCCGTCGGCGAGCGCCGTACCCAATACGACCGTGCCGAAGCCGTAGAGGGCGGCGCGGGTCGCCTGCACCCAGAGGATCCGGCGGAGGTCGCGTTCGATCGTCGCCTCGTGCTTCGGCGCATCCACCACGGAGTCGACGATAATCCCTCGCATGCGTTCCGGGTTCGGTGTCGCGATCATCGCGGTTGCGAGCGTGCTCGCCGTCGCGACGGGCCTCCGGCTCCGTACGCTGCTTCCCGTGCCGGCGATCGATGCGATGATGGCGCTCGCGGGCGCCGGGCTCGGCGTCGGAGGGCTGATGACGCTCGACGACGTGGGAGCGGCGTCGTGGATCGTGGCACCGGCAGTCCTCGCGGTGATCGCCCTCCTGCACGTGCGAGCGCTGTTCGCTCGCGAGGGGCCGTTCCGCACGTGAGGCCATCGAGGGTGCTTGCCCCGGCGCACCCCTACCCGTAGAACCCTTCAAGGAGATGTCTCAAACGGCCGAGAACCCCACGACCCCGCCCCCCGCGCCATCACCGACGCCTGCGCTGCGTCGGAGCGGGAGCGTGCAGCCCGTCGGCCGCCGGACGCGTGTCGTGGTCCGCAAGGTCGGTCCGCTCTCGGTCCTCAAGTTCTCGCTGATCTTCTACTTCTGCGTGATGTTGATCGTGTACTTCGCGCTGATGATCATCTACTGGCTGCTCAGCGCGGTGGGCGCGATCGATTCGGCGGGGAGGCTGCTGGGCTACGTGTTCGCGACCGGGAACGCAGGGGAGACCCAAGCGGTCGAGATCAAGTTCGGGTCGGTGTTCGGCTGGCTCCTCCTGATCGGGCTGGGGAACGTGGTGATCTGGTCGCTCGTTAACGTGTTCGTAGCGTTCCTGTACAACCTGATCAGCGACGTCGTGGGCGGTGTCGAGGTCACGCTCGCACAGAAACGCTGACCGGCTCCTCGTGGAGACCGCACGTTTGACACCGTCTCCGGGCCATGGCTACGCTGCCGAGCCCGCCACCCGGGGGCCCGTAGCTCAGCTCGGTTAGAGCGCTGCCCTGATAAGGCAGAGGTCGATGGTTCAAATCCATCCGGGCCCACCGATCTGCTCCGGTCGCACGGAACCGCCTCACAGCGGGACGACACCTGTCCCCTTGCCTGGGAGGATGCAGTTAACAGGCGAGGGGCTAACATCTTGGAAGGCGAGCGGCCGAGAGCGTTCGAGTCCATCCAGCCCACTCCCGGAAGGAGGGGACCCATGGCAGACGACTCCGAGGTGACCGAGGAGAAGAAGGGCGGCTTCTTCAGGAAGCTGTTCAAGCTGGCGTTCATCGCAGCGATCGTGGCCGGCGTCGCGGCGGTCTTCAAGCGCCGCCGCGGCAGCGACGTGGACGATGTCGAGTGGCAGGAGCTCCCGCCCCCCGCGGGCGGTTAGCCTCTCCACACGGCCGAGACCTCGGTCCGAGACAGACGAGAGCCCGTGCGAAGCACGGGCTCTCGGCGTTCCTGGACCCGGCGCTAGACTCCGCCGATGGAGGCCTGGCGGGAAGCGAACGATGCCGCCGCGGCGGCCGGCGTCGAGCTCCGACCGTTGACCACGGTGGCCGATGCCGACCGTCTCCTGGGCGTCATGATCGCCACGTGGGGAGAGCATCAGCTGGTTCCCCGCGAGATGATCAGGGCCTTCGCGGAGAGCGGGAACACCTCGTGGGGCGCCTGGGACGGCGACCGCCTCATCGGGTACGTGTTGGGCTGGGCGGGCGTGACGCCCGAAGACGGCCTGCACACGCATTCCCACATGCTGGCCGCCATCCCGGACCGGCGACACAGGGGTGTCGGCTTCGCGCTCAAGCTCGCGCAGAAGGCGCAATGTCTGGACCAGGGGATCAGTGTCGTTCGATGGACGTTCGACCCGCTCCTTTCCCGGAACGCGCATCTCAACCTGGCCAAACTGGGCGCCAGCGCCGATCGGTTCCTGCCCAACGAGTATGGCGAGATGACGGACGCCCTGAACCGAGGAGACCGGAGCGATCGGCTGATGGTTCGGTGGGACCTCGACCGAGAGCCGTCGGAGCCTCCGGCGCGAGACCTGCCGGAGGTCCTCGCTCGAGAGGGCGACGATCCGCTCCTCCCGGTCCCATCGGAGGTCCTCGCGCCCGACGGTCCCGCGGTGACCATCAAGATCCCGCGTGAGTACCATGAGCTCCGCGCGCGCGATCGTGCGTTGGCGGACGCGTGGCGCGAGGCGTCGGCCCGTGCGTTCGTCCGATGTTTCGATGCCGGGTTGATCGCCACCGCGTTCACGTCCGACTCCGCCTACGTCTTCACCGCCGAACGATGACGAAGGTCACCGAGCTCGAGCTCCGCCTGATCGGCCTCCCGCTCAAGAGCCCGTTCCGCACCAGCTTCGGTGTCGAGACCGAGAAGGCGTGCGTGCTGGTACGCGTCGTGACCGACGACGCAGAGGGCTGGGGGGAGTGCGTGGCCGGGCTTGATCCCGGCTACTCCGAGGAGTGGAACGAGAGCGCGTGGTTGGTGATCCGCGAGTTCCTGGCGCCCGCGCTCTTCGCGGCGGGCGACGTGACTTCGGACGACCTCGACCGTGTCCTGGGCGGCGTTCGCGGCAATCCCATGGCCAAGGCCACGGTGATCGACGCCTTCTTGGACGCGGAGCTCCGCGCCCAAGGTCGTTCCCTCGCCCAGCATCTGGGGGCCGACAAGGATCGCGTGGCCTGCGGCGTCTCCATCGGGATCACCGACACCACTGCCGAACTGCTCGAACGCGTGGAGGGGTACCTGGCCGAAGGCTATCGGCGCATCAAGCTGAAGATCGAGCCGGGCTTGGACGTGGAACGGGTCGCCGCGGTCCGCTCGGCCCACCCCGACATCGCCCTCTCCGTGGACGCGAACGCCGCCTACACGCTCGACGACGTCGAGATCTTCCGGTCGCTCGATGCGTTCGACCTGTTGATGATCGAGCAGCCGTTGCATCACGACGACCTCGTCGAGCACGCGAAGCTGCAGGCGCAGATCCGCACCGACATCTGTCTGGACGAGTCGATCCGATCGGCCGCCGACGCCGCCGCGGCGATCGAGCTTCGGGCCTGCCGCATCGTGAACATCAAGCAGGGTCGCGTGGGGGGCGTGCCTGAGGCCGTGCGTATCCACGATGTTGCCCGCGCGGCGGGGATCCCCGTGTGGTGCGGGGGCATGCTCGAGACCGGGATCGGCAGGGCCACCAACCTGGCGCTGGCGGCGCTCCCGGGGTTCACGCTCCCGGGCGACACCAGCGCGTCGGCGCGGTACTTCGACGACGACATCACCGCGCCGTTCGTGATGGCCCCGGACGGCACCATGGAGCTTCCGAACGGGCCGGGTATCGGCGTCACCCCGCGCCCGGATCGCCTCGAGGCCACCACGCAGCGCGTCGAGAAGCTGACGCGGTAGCGCCGCTCATATCCGCGCGCTGCTTGAGCCGGGCCCTCGGGCAGGCGACGATAGGCGCAACGCCGCGAGTTCGACGCGGCGTCCTCACTCATGAAGAAACGTGTGGTGCGTGCCGAGGAGTTCGAGGTCGTTGACGCGGCCGGCAACGTCCGGCTGCGCATCGGCCTGTCGAACGACGATTCTCCGTTCTTCTCGATGCTCGATCCCGAGGGTCACGTGCGCGCCCGCTTCGGGCTGTCGGCGGACGGGTCCGCGGGGCTCGCGATCGGCGACGAGAACGGCAAGGTGCGGGCGACGCTCGGCCTGTCCTCCGACGGGTCGGCCAGCCTGGCGTTCGGCGACAAGAACGGCAGGATCCGCGCGAAGTTCGGTCTTGCACCGGAATCCTCGCCCACGCTCGGCATGCAGGTCCGTAGTGGCGAGCTCCATCAGGTCTACAGCCTTGCCGAGCAGGGCTCGCCGACGATGGGCCTGTACGACCGGTCCGGAAAGGTCCGGGTCCGGCTCGGACTGGCGGCCGAAGGGTCGCCGATCCTTCGGCTGCTCGATCAGGAAGGCGAGCTGCGCGCGGTCGTCGGCCTGGCCGGCGACGGGAGCCCTTTCATCCAGTTCATGGACGAGCAGAAGGCACCGACCTGGACGATGCGATGAGCGGCTGGTGGGCCGCGGCGTTCGTCGCGCAATGGCTCCTGGTCCTGGTGCTCGCCGCGGTCGTCGTGGCGCTCGCACGGCAGGTCGGGACGCTTCATCTCCGGCTGGGTCCGCGCGGGGCGCTCGAGGTCGACTCCGAGGGCCCCGCGCTCGGTGAGGCTCCGCCCGCCATGCCGGCCATCGTCGACGACGGCGGTCGCGTGCTCGTCGGAGGTCCCGGACCGACTCGGCTGGTGCTCTTCTCGTCCCCGACGTGCTCGATCTGCAAGGAGGTTGCGCCCGGCATCGGCGCCGCCGCGTCGGCCGTCGGCCTGACCCCCGTGATCATCCACGACCCCGACCTCGAGCGCGTCTACGACGTGCCCGGGACGCCGTTCCTGCTGATATTGGATCGCGTGGGCATCGTGCGCGCCAAGGGGACGGTGAACAATCTCGAGCAGGTCGAGGGATTGATCGACCTCGCGCTCCGCAGGATCCAGGAGGTGCCGGAGCGACGGGTGAGTTGACGCCACTCGAGCGCGCGGAGCGGAGCATCGCATCGCGGACCGGCCGTCGCGGCTTCCTCGGCAAGCTCGGCCGGAGCGTCGTCGCGCTGGCCGGCGGTGCTCTGGTCGCGACCGCGCTCGCCCCCGAGCGCGCATCCGCCCACCACATCTGTGGCCACATCGCGTCGACGGATTCGTGCCCGCACCCATTCGGCAAGTTGGCGCGCACCGACAGCTTCGGCTTCCCCGTGCATCCGAAGTACGGCTATCCCGTCGACGACGAGGGTGAGATCTACACCGATCCCGCCACGCAGGAGCGGCACAAGATCTGCGAGGAGGTCGTGCCGTCGATCTACCACTTCGTGAAGCACCCGCAGTACGGAGGCGGATGGACGCGGTGCTGCAGTGGACGGCTCCGTCACATCCAGGACTGTTGCTCGCCGTCGAGGATCCGGATCAACGGCGACGGATCGGTGACCGGCTACTGCGCGACGAACCTCCGCGTCTTCTGCATCACGTATCGGGAACTGGAAGCGTCGTGCTAGACGGCTCGTTGGTCGCGGCGCTCGTCGCCGCATCGGCGATCGCCGGCTGGTCCGCCCTCCACGGTCCCTGAGGCCTGTCGATGGTGGAGACCATCTCTCCCGTGGTCCACGGGGGGCGAGCACGATGGCTGGGAGCGCTGGCCCTGCACACGCTCGGCGCGACCGGCACCGCCGCGTTGTTCGGCGCGGGGCTCGGTTGGATCGGCGCAGCGCTCGACGCGCCGTGGCAGCGCCCGGGGTTGCTCGCGCTCGCGGCGCTGTCCGCCCTGTACGCGCTCGGCGCGCTGACGCGACTGCGCCTGCCGGTGCCGCAGCTCCGCCGGCAGGTGCCGGACTGGTGGCGGACGTTCTTCGGCCGGCCTTTCGCGGCCGTGTTGTACGGCGCTGGCCTCGGGATCGGGTTCATGACGTACCTGTCGAACGGCACGCTCGTGGTGGTCGCGTTCGCGGCGGCCGCGAGTGGGCGTCCGATGGTCGGGGCGGTCGTCGTGGGGCCGTTCGGGCTGGTGCGCGGACTGTCCGCGATCGTCTCGTGGCGATCGATCACGCAGGAGCAGAGCCGGGCGCTCGTCGACCGCTTGGTCGCCGCGTCCGGATCGATCCGACGCACCGCGAACGGCGTCGTGCTCGTCCTGATCGCGCTCGTGGCAGTCGCCGCGTCGGGCCGCGTCGCCGCTGGGTCGTGGTGGGCGATCGGAGCCGCCGCTCTCGCATCGGTGTTCGCGTGGGCGGCCGTTTCGAAGGTCGCGGGATCGCGCAGATGGATGCGCGCGCTGGCCGTCTACGGCCTGCCGCCGGGGCTCGGGCGCACGGCGGCGTGGGCGGTGCCGGCCGCCGAGGCGTTCGTGCCGGCGCTGGTCATCGCGGGTCTGCCGCGCATCGCGGCCCTGTGGTCTGTCCTGCTGCTCGCGGGGTTCTCGCTGGCGCTCGTCCGGGCGCGGCGGCGGGTCGGCGGTCGGGTTCCGTGTGGGTGTCTCGGCGGCCGGGACACGGTGGACGTGAACGCCGCGCTGGCCCGGAACCTCGCGTTGATCCTGACCGCCGTGTTCGTCGTCGCGCGCGCTTCGGACGCGCCGGTGATCGTATGGCCGGGCGTGCCGAGGGCTGGCGACATGCTGCCGCTGACCCTCGCGTTCGGAGCGCTCGTCGCATCTGCGCTCGTCGCGTGGCGCTCGTCCGCATGGCTCGTTCGAGGGAGGCGCGCGTGACCCGCGCCGGCCTGTCCTACCGCCGGCTGCTGCCATTCGCGGTGGCGTGCTTCACGGTCGCCGTGGTGACCGCCGCCGCGTTCGCCGGTGGCCCGGCCTCTCGTGCGCAGGTGCAGGATCCGAACGACACCCGCGGCCTGCTGGACGTGCGCCGCGTGTGGTTCGAGCCGGAGGTGGACCCCGCGCGCTGGACGATCGTGACGTTCTCCCCGTGGACGGAGGAGCTGACGAGGGAACGGGGATTCGTGTTCGTGTTCCTGGACACGATGGGGGACCCACGATTCGACTACTACGCGGTGATCCTGTCCAACGGGCGCCATCTCTCGGGCTCGCTCTGGCGCGATCCCAAGCGAGGGCCCGCCGAGCGGCTCCTCGGCCTCGACGTGCGACGCGACTCCGACACGAACGTGGCCGTGCGGATCCCGCTCGGGCAGCTGGACATCGGCGGGGTCCGTACCGTCTATCGATGGTCGGTCGTCACGACGTTCACCGGGCGCGTGTGCCGCGCCACGTGCATCGACCGCATCCCCGACGAGGGCACGTTCGAGCAGCCGCTGGAAGCATCCACGCTCACACCGACGCCCACGACCACCCCGACGGCGACACCGACGACGACACCGACCCCCTCCCCGACGCCGTCTCCGAGTGTCGCGGTGGTCCTCGGCTGAGGATCAGGACCGGAGCCAGTACCCCACGGAGAACGGCCGGATCTCGGTGTGCCCGGAGATGAACCCCCAGATCCCGCGTGGTGCCCAGATCGCGACGAGGATCGCGACGCCGCCCAGGATCATCAGGTACCACGCCCCGTATCGGGCGAGCGACTGCTGCAGCACGAAGAACAGGACCGCGCCGATGACCGGCCCCTCGATCGAGCCGATGCCGCCGATCACCGTGACGAAGATCATCTGCGCCGACCACTGGACGCTGAACACCGATGCCGGCTGGACGTTCAATTGGCTCACCGCGAGCAACGCGCCTCCGGCGCCACATCCGGCCGCCGCCACCAGGTACACCAGCCGCTTGGCGCTCGAGACCCTCGCACCCAGGCTGCGCGCGCCGACCTCGTTGTCGCGGACGGCGGTGAGCACCAGTCCGAGCCGGCTTCGAAGCAACAGGTACGTCGCCGCCAGCGCGGCCACCGCGACGGCCAGGGCGGCCCAATACGTGTACGCGGTGAGCAACGCCGGGTCGACGCCGGAGAGCCTCGCGACCCCCGCGCCGGTCCCGCCACCCAACGTGGAGGACCGGCTCACGATCAGTTGGCACGCGTCGGCCACGACCCAGGTGGCGATCGCGAAGTAGCCACCGCGCAGCCGGAAGACGAGCAGGGAGATCGGAAGGGCGAGCGCGGCACATCCGAGCGCGGCGATCGGGATGGCGACGAACGGGCTGATGCCGTGCAGCGCCAGGAACAGGACGATATAGGCCCCCAGGCCGATGAACGCCTGTTGGCCCACGGAGACCAGGCCTCCGTAGCCTGCGAGCAGGTTCCACATGCTCGCGAGCGTGAGGAGGATGAACAGGTTGACGAGCGTGTCCGTCGTTCCCGAGTAGACCGCGTACGGCAGGTAGGCGAGCACACCGACGACGGCGACGCTCGTGAGCGCCGTCCAGCGCATCGGCGTGCGCGACCTGGCGACCCGAACGGCTGCGCGCGGCTCCGAACCGCTCTGCGTCGAGCTCACGCCGTGACCCTCCCCTTCGTCAGGCCCTCGGGCCGGATCGCCAACGCGACGAGGAACACCAGATGCCCTGACAGGACCTGCAGGCTCGGGTCGATGTGCGCTCCGATCGCCTGTGCGACCCCGAGGATGATCCCTCCGAGGAGCGTGCCCCAGAGCGAGCCGAGTCCGCCGATCACGACGGCCTCGAACGCGAACAGCAGGCGGCTCGCGCCCGTGCTGGGATTGAAGGACGAGTAGGTCCCGAACGCGAGTCCCGCCAGGGCGACGGTCGCGAACGCGATCGACGCGGCGATCCCGAAGATGTGGCGGAAGTCGATGCCGACGAGTTGCGCCGCCTCCGGGTCGTCGGCCACGGCGCGGATCATGCGCCCGGTCCGCGACCGAGAGAGGAAGTACTGCAGGCCCAGGAGCACGACGACGGCGACGACGAAGATGGCGATCGACAGGTAGGCGATCTGGATCTGATCGGTGATGTGGATCGAGCGGGTCGCGAGCGATCCGATGTTCAAGGAGTGGCTGTCCGCCGAGAACACCTGCAACAAGACGTTCTCGATCACGACGGAGAGTCCGAACGTCACGAGGAGCGTCGTGAGCGGACCACGGTTCAGGCTCGCCTGGATCAGGGTCCGCTGTCCGACATACCCCAGGATCATGAAGATCGGTACCACGATGAGGAACGACCACACGACGGGGATGTGGGTCACGGGTGCCAGCTCGACCGCGAGGAACGCGGCGACGACCGCCAGGTCGCCGTGCGCCAGGTTGATCACCTTCATGGTGCCGAAGAGAAGCGACAGGCCGCACGCGAACAGCGCGAAGAGCCCGCCCACGAGGACGCCCTGCACGATCGCGTTGACCCAGCTCACGACGCCGATCCCGTCTTGGTGAGGCCGAAGTACGCGGCCTCGATCTGTTCGGGCGTGAACTCGTCGGGCCGTCCTTCGAGCGTGGTCCATCCTTCGAGGAGGCACTGGATCCCGGATGCCACGCGGACGGCCTGGCTGACGTCCTGCTCAACGAGCAGCACGGTCATGCCGGCGTCGAGCAGCTCGGGCAGCAACCCGTAGATCTGCCGGACGACCACCGGCGCCAGGCCCAGCGACAGCTCGTCGAGCAGCAGCACGCGGGGGTTGGCGACGAGCGCGCGTCCGATCGCCACGGCCTGCTGCTCGCCTCCGGAGAGCTGAGCGGTGCGCTGATGTGCCCGCTCGCGCATCCAGGCGAAGAGCGCATATACGCGCTCCAGGTCCCAGGGGCCGGGGCGGCTGCGGTAGGACCCCACGAGCAGGTTTTCCTCGATCGTGAGGGACGGGAACAGCCGGCGTCCCTCGGGAACCAGCGCGATGCCCGCCGCGAGCCGCCGCTCGGGGGAGAGGTGCGTCACGTCGTCGCCGTCGAGGGCGACGGCCCCTTCGGTGGGCCGGTGCAGTCCCGCGATCGTCCGGAGCAGCGTGGACTTGCCGGCGCCGTTGGCTCCGATCATCGCGTACACCTCGCCGGCGTCGACGCGCAGGCTCACGTCGTTCAGGGCGCGGAGCTGTCCATGGAAGACGGTGAGTCCCCGCACCTCGAGGACCGGGTGTGATCGCGTTCCGTCGGTCACCCGGACGTCTCCGAACCGGTGTCGGCATGGCCGGTGTCTCGGCTGGCCTCGGCGAGGGATTCCGCGGTAGCCTCCGTGCCCAGGAAGACCTCTCGAACGGCGGGGCTCGCGAGCACTTCGGACGGGACGCCGTCGCCGATGAAACGGCCGCCAGCGAGACAGATCAGCCGGTCGACGGTGTCCACCAAAGCCCGGACGACGTGCTCGATCCAGATCACGGCCGTTCCCCCATCGCGCGCGAGACGAACGACGTTCACCAGCTCCACGACCTCCGGATCCGTCAGCCCTCCCGCGACCTCGTCGAGCAGCAGCAGACGAGGTCGGGTCGCGAGCGCTCGCGCGAGCTCGAGTCGCTTCCGCGGCAGGAGCCCGAGCTGGCCGGACGGACGGTTCGCCTCGGCGTGCAGGCCGGTGTTGTCGAGCACGGATGCGGCCAGCCCGTAGCTCGCCGCGCCGTGCGTGCCCGCCCCTTGCTGCGCCGCGAGGAGGACGTTCTCGAACACGGTCATGTCCTCGAACGGCCGGGGCACCTGATACGTCCGCCCGATCCCGAGACGGCATCGGATCGCCGGATCGAGCGACGTGATCGTGGCCCCGTCGAACAGGATCTCGCCGTGGTCCGGATCCAGGTCGCCGCCGATAACGCCGAACAGGCTGGTTTTCCCCGCGCCGTTGGGGCCCACGATGCCGATCGCGTCGCCGGCTTCAACGACGAGCGACAGATCCTCGGCGATCGTGACCTGGCCGAACCGTTTGGTGATGTGGTCGAGCTCGAGCAACGCCCTCACGATCAGGGGTTGGTGGCTACGAGGTCGCCCCCGATCGGCACGGCCGGGTTGATGCTGTTGTCGACGACCACCATCTCCCAAGGGTAGTCCGTGCCCGGCTTCCACTGCACGCCCACGGGGTTCACGATCCCGATCCCCGGGAACGGGCCCGCCGCGAAGTCCAGCGGCCCGGACATCCCTTCGTATTTCACCTTCTGGAGCTCGGCGGCGACGGCATCCTTGTCGTGGGGATCGCTCGCCGCGGTGAGCGCGACCTGCGCCACCTCGAACAGCGAGTACGTCGAGCCGAGCGTCTGGAGCCACTGGTTGCCGGAATCGGCTTGGTAGGCGTCGGCGAGGTCCTTGGCCGTCTCGCCCGTCAACGACGAGGTGTAGGGCATCGCCGGTCCCCACCACTGGTCGGTGGCGATGTTGTTCACGAGGTCGCCGAGCGCTTCGGTGTCGGCCGGGAACAGGAGCACCTTCGCCACGGTGGCGAGCTTCGGCTTGTAGCCCTGCTGCGCCGCCTGCTTCCAGAACGTGTTGAAGTCCGGAGGCAGCGGGGCGTTGATGAAGATGTCGCACTGCTTGCTCTTGAACTTCGAGATCATCGAGCTGTAGTCCGTCGTGCCGTCCGTGTAGGAGCCGCCGTCGACCCACTGGTACCCGGCGTCCTTGATGATGCCCGGCCACGCGTCGCGGAACGCGTTCCCGTCGGGGTCGTTCGGGAACATGCCGGCGACGACCTTGTCGTTGTCGATGCGGTTCCACATAGGGACGAAGCAACCGCCGAACGCCTCGACCCCGAAGAAGTACATCGTCGTGTACTTGAAGGGGACGGGGTTCGCGGGATCCGCCTGCCGGCCGAAGAACCACGCCTGCCAGGGAACGACCGTCGAGAGGCACGGCACACCTTGCGTCTCGCACACGGTGGCGACGGGATTCGTGGTCTCGGGGGTGGAGCTCGTCACGATGAGATCGGCGTGGTCTTGCAGGATCAGCTCGCGGGCGACCTCCGAGGCGCGGTTCGGGTCGGATTGCGTGTCCTTCACCACGATGTCGACGCTGTACGTCTTGCTGCCCACCTTGAAGCCGCTCGTGTACGCGTCGGTCGCACGGATGCGATCGACGACGAAGTTGTCGCCCGACGCGAACCCGGCGAGCTGGCCCGTCTGCGGGGTGACGAACCCGATCACGATCTTGTCGGAGCTCGCCGTGCCCGACCCCTTCACCTCGGAGCTGCACGCCTCCAGGAGACCGCCGGCTCCCACGGCGAGCGCGCCGCCGCCCAGTCCTTTCAGCAGCGATCGACGGGAGATCGGTCCATCGAAGAGCGGTGTCTCACGTACGGCCTTCTTCTCCATCGTGCTTCCCCCCTGCTCTCGGCTCCGGCCCGCGTGGTGTGGAGGTTGCCCCCGACCCCGCGCGTGCACCTCCGATGTTCGTCTAGCGCACGTTCATGCGAGTTGCGAAACTCAAGCATGCCGGAGTTCGGGCGTCAACACCGTTGACGTGCGGAACAACCGCTCAGCGGTGGGCGACGGCGCGGTGCGAGCCCTGCGCTTTGAGGTCGGCCTCGATCTGGGTGGCCGCAGCGAGCAGGAGTGGGAGCACCTCTTGGCGGGCGGCTCCGACGCTCACCCGGGTCGCGTACGACGACACGTTCATCGCGGCGATGACCGTCCCCCCCGCGTCGCGGAGCGGAACCGCAACCGATCGAACCCCTTCCTCGACCTCTTGATCGACGAGGGCGTAACCCTTCGCTCGGATGTCGTCGAGGATCCCCCGGAGCTGGTCGGGATCGGTGACGGTCCGGTCGGTCAGTCGTTCGAGTTGCGCTTCTGCCAAGAAGGCGTCGAGCTCCGTCGGCGACAGATGCGCGAGCAGGACGCGTCCCTTGGAGCTCGCATGCGCGCGGAAGCGCGTGCCGACCGGCACGGACACGGTCATGATGCGCTTGGCGGGGACGCGGACGATGTCGACCACGTCCTGGCCGTCGAGGACCGAGATGGACGAGGACTCCTGCACCTGCGCGACCAACGCCTCGACGTGCGGCGTCGCGACGTCCGGCAGGCTCATGCTCGAGAGGTAGGAATATCCGAGCTCGAGCACGCGCGGTCCGAGCGAGAACTCCTTGCCGTTGGTTCGCACGTATCCGAGTGCGACCAGGGTCAGGAGGAACCGCCGCGCGGCCGCCCGGGTCAGTCCGGTCTCGCGGGCGACCTCGGAGAGCGTGAGCCGATCGTGGTCCGGGCCGAACGCCCGGATCACGGCGAGACCGCGGTCGAGGGACTGCACGAACTCGCTGCTCTTGCGCGAACCAGTGGCTCCCGGGCCGGGCGCGTCGCGCTTCTCTGGGGTCCCCACGGCGCCCAACGTAGCCGAGGCTCGCCACCTCGTCGAGAGCGCGGTCGGCGGCGCTCACGCGCCCTTGACAGCCGCCCGTGTCGTCCGGCAAAGTCGGTTCGTCCTTCGCATGGGTGTTTGCCATGCGAACGCACCACGATCACTCCCGCCGATAGGCGGTCCAAACCCGCTGCAGCGTAAGAGGAAGGGGAGGCGCGATGACACTGCTCGACGCGGCCAGATGGACCGGACAGGTGTTCGTCGACGGATGGGAGCCGGGCGGCGGCGGGGACTACGCCGTCATCGAGCCGGCCACCGGCAACGAGTTGGGCCGCCTCGGCGTGGCGACGGCCGAAGACGTTGCGCGGGCCGCCGCTCGCGCCTCGGAGGCGCAGCATGCCTGGGCGGACACGATGTACCAGGAACGAGCCGCCATCCTCCGCAAGGCGGGCGATCTGTGGAACCAGCATCAAGAAGAGGTGGTGGGGTGGATCGTCCGCGAGACGGGAGCGATCCCACCCAAGGGCGAGCTCGAGGTGTGGTTCGCGGCCAGCACCTGCTACGAGTCGGCGGGCCTCGTGTCGCTTCCCTACGGGGAGCTGCTGCGGACACGCGACCCGATCCTCAGCATGTCCCGTCGCGTGCCGGTCGGCGTGGTCGGCGTTATCTCGCCGTTCAACTTCCCGCTGATCCTGTCCATCCGCGCGGTGGCGCCGGCGCTCGCGCTCGGCAACGCCGTGCTCTTGAAGCCCGACCCCCGCACGTCCGTGGCCGGCGGCGTGGCGCTCGCCCGGATCTTCGAGGAGGCCGGACTTCCCGACGGTCTGTTCAGCGTGCTGCCGGGGGGCGCCGACATCGGTGAGGCCCTGGTGCGCGAGCCCAAGGTCGACATGGTGTCGTTCACTGGCTCGTCCGCGGGCGGCAAGGCGGTCGCCGCCGCGGCGGCCGAGAGCCTGAAGCGCATCCATCTGGAGCTCGGAGGCAACAACGCCATGATCGTGCTGGACGATGTCGACCTCGACAAGGCGGCCTCGGTGGCGGCGTGGGGATCGTTCATCCACCAGGGACAGGTGTGCATGACGACGGGTCGGCATCTGGTGCAGCGCAGCGTGGCGGACGAGTACATCACGAAGCTCGCCGAGCATGCCGATCATCTGCCGGTCGGCGATCCGGCCGCCGGGCAGGTGGCGCTCGGTCCGATCATCGATGAGAAGCAGCGCGACCGGGTGCACGGATTGGTGACGGCGTCGGTCGACAAGGGCGCTCGGATCGTGGCGGGGGGCACGTACGAGAACCTCTTCTACCGGCCGACGGTCCTCGCCGACGTGCCCACGGATTCACCGGCGTGGGTCGAGGAGATCTTCGGGCCTGTCGCGCCCGTCGTAGCGTTCGATTCGATCGACGACGCGGTCAAGATCGCCGCCGACACGCCCTACGGGTTGTCGCTCAGCGTCCTCACGAACGACGTGATGCGAGGTCTGGCGATCGCGGATCGGATCCCGTCAGGCATCGTCCACATCAACGATCAGACCGTGAGCGACGAGGTCGTCAACCCGTTCGGCGGCGTGAAGAGCTCGGGACCGGGAGCGCGTCTCGGTGGACCGCAGGCCAACATCGAGGCGTTCACCCAACTGCAGTGGGTGACGATGCGCGGCGACCTCCCCACGTACCCGTTCTGAGCCGACCCGGACATCGGGCGGCATGCGGACGCAGGTGGGGATCGTCGGGGCAGGACCGGCCGGCCTCATGCTGTCGCATCTCCTGCACCTGCAGGGCATCGAGTCGGTCGTGCTGGAAGCGCGCAGCCGCGCCTATGTGGAACAGCGCGTCAGGGCTGGTGTGCTCGAGCAGGCGACGGTCGAGCTCCTGCGCGACACGGGGCTCGCCGAGCGGCTGGATCGGGAGGCGCTGATCCATCACGGGATCGAGCTGCGTTTCGACGGGAAGGGTCATCGGATCGCGCTCACCGACCTCTCCGGGCGATCGATCTGGATCTACGGGCAGCAGGAAGTCGTCAAAGACATGATCGTGGCCCGGCTCGACTCGGGCGGGACGATCCACTTCGAGGTGGAGGACGTCCGGATCTCGGGTGTCGACTCGACGGCACCGACGATCAGGTTCCGTGCGAACGGGGCCGAAGAGGACCTCACCTGCGATGTCGTGGCCGGTTGCGACGGGTTCCACGGCGTCTCCCGGGATGCGATCCCTGCCGGCATGCTGCACGAGTACCACCGTGAGTTCCCGTTCGCATGGCTCGGGATCCTCGCGGCCGTCGCCCCCTCGACCGACGAGCTGATCTACGCGTACCACGACCGGGGGTTCGCCCTGCACAGCCTGCGCTCGCCAGAGATCAGTCGGCTCTACATCCAGGTGCCGCCGGACGAGGACATCCGGGCGTGGCCCGACGATCGCATCTGGGAAGAGCTGCGCGCGCGGCTCGCTTCGGACGACGGCTGGACCCTCGCCGACGGCCCCGTCGTCGAGAAGGGCATCGCCGCGATGCGGAGCTTCGTCGTGGAGCCGATGCAGCACGGTCGGCTATTCCTGGCAGGCGACGCGGCGCACATCGTTCCCGCGACCGGCGCCAAGGGCCTCAACCTGGCGATCCACGACGTGCACGTGCTGGCCAACGCGCTCGCGTCCTGGTACGGCACGGGGGACACGGAGCAGATGGATCGGTATTCGGAGCGGTGCCTGCGGCGCGTCTGGCGCGTGCAGGAGTTCTCGTCGAGCATGAGCTCGATGTTGCACCGTCTCCCCGACGACGACGGGTCCGTCGGCCGCCTCCAACGGGCGCAGCTGGAGTACGTGTGCAGCTCGGTGGCCGCGGCCACGGGTCTGGCGGAGAACTACGTCGGGCTTCCCTACGACTGAGGCCAACGACTGAGGAAGGAGCATCTGCGCATGGCCAAGACTGCGCTCGGCTACCGCGCCGAGGTCGTCGGGAGCCTGTTGCGTCCCGAGTACCTGAAGGAGGCGTTCGATCGCTTCGATCGCGACGAGATCGGCGAGGATGAGCTGGCCGCGACGCAGGATCGCGCGGCGCTCGAGGCGATCGCGCTCCAGGAGGCGTGCGGCGTCGACGTCATCACCGACGGCGAGGTGCGCCGGAGGTTCTGGTTCGATCCGCTCACCGCCAGCCTTTCGGGATACAACCCCGAGGTCCCGGCGCCCGTCCCGTTCACCAGGGGGACAGACGAGCCGTCGGGCCCTCCGCCCTTGCTGCCGGCGGTGACCGACACGCTCGGCATGCGGCAGAACCTCCCGCTGCGCGAGTACGCGTTCCTCAAGCAGCACGCCCATGCTCCCGTGAAGACCACCATCGCCGGCATGACGTACGCGAGCGTGCTCTGGGTGCCCGGTTACTCCGACACCGTCTACCCGGATCGGGACGCGTACATGGTCGAGGCGCTCGATCTGATGCAACAGGTGGTCCGGGAGGTCGTCGACGCCGGGACGAACTACGTCCAACTCGATTCTCCGCGTTACACACACATGGTGAGCGACGAAGGTCAAGAGAACCTCCGACGGGTCGGGTTGGACACGTCCACGTGGCTCGGTCAGATGATCGAGATGGACAACGCGTTGATCCACGCGTTCCCCGACGTGACGTTCGCGGTGCATCTGTGCCGAGGCAATCACCGGAGCATGTGGTCGGTGGAAGGTGGGTACGACGCGATCGCCGAACAGCTCTTCAACGACCTGGCCGTCGATCGCATCCTCGCGGAGTACGACTCGCCGCGGGCGGGATCGTTCGCTCCGCTGCGGTTCGTTCCCCAGGACAAGACCGTCGTCCTCGGCCTCATCACGACCAAAGAGCCCGAGCTCGAGGACCCGGGTCAGCTCATGTCGCGGATCGACGAGGCGTCGGCGTTCATCCCGCTCGAGCGGCTCGGCCTGTCACCGCAATGCGGCTTCGCGTCGACGCTGCCGGGCAACCTGGTCACGTTCGACGACCAGCGTGCGAAGCTCCAGCTGCTCACCGACGTGGCGCGCGACGTCTGGCGGTAACCGGCAACAGCGGTTCGGCCTAGCCCGGATCCCCGTTCCGCGCCTCGTCGTCGATCGCCTGCTGTGCGGCGGCGAACGCGCTGCTCGCCGCGGGCACGCCCGCGTAGACGGCCGTGTGGAGCAGGATCTCCTGGATCTCCTGGGGTGTCACGCCATGGCGGAGCGCGGCGCGCACGTGCATGGGGATCTCGTCGTCGCACCGAAGCGCCGCGAGCACGGCGAGCGTGATGCACGAGCGGGTCCGACGATCGAGCCCGGGCCGCGCCCACACGTCACCCCATGCATAGCGCGTGATGAGGTCTTGGAACGGCGCCGTGAACGGGGTCGTCTCCGCGACGGCGCGGTCGACGTGCTCGTCGCCGAGGACCTCGCGGCGCACCTTCATGGCGTGGTCGTACTGCGCATCGGTCACGGGGCCTCCTTGGTGGGTGCATCTTCGGTGGATGCGTCGAAGGTCGGGTTGTCGAGCAGGTGTTCCAAGATGAGGGTGTTCACCTCATCGGATCGTTCGACGTTCGCGAGATGCGCGGCGCGATCCACGACGGCGAGTCGCGCGCCTGGGATCTCGCCCGCGATCCGCTCGGCCTGCGCCGGCGGCGCGGCCGGATCCTCCGCGCCTGCGATCACGAGCGTCGGGACGTGGATCGCCGACAGGCTCGGGCGGAGGTCCGTCCGCTCGACCACGCCGCAGCAGGCGGCGTATCCCTCCGGCGGCGTGCTCGCGATCATGTCGCGCATCTCGCGCACGAACCCCGGGAACTCGGCCGAGAATGCTGGTGTGAACCACCGAGCGACGACGGCGTCGGCGATCGCGGCGGTGCCCTCGGCACGCACCGTGGCCGCGCGGGCGGCCCACGCCTCCGGCGGTTCGAACCTCGGCGCCGTGCAGCACAGGACGAGTCGGTCCACGCGATCGGGAGCGTTGGCGGCGATCCACATGCCGATCTGACCGCCGATCGAGACCCCACCGACGTGCGTGCGATCCACACCCAGCACGTCGAGGAGCGCCAGGACGTCCGCTCCGAGGTCCGCGATGTCGTACGGCCCGGGCGGGACGGGCGACACGCCGTGTCCGCGGAGGTCGTAGCGGATCACGCGGAAGTGGGGCACCAGCGCGGCCATCTGCCGGTCCCAGACCTCGAGCGTGCTCCCGAGCGAGTTGGACAGCACCAGCGCGGGGGCGCCCGCCGGACCTTCGACGACGTGATGGACGGCGATGGCCGCGCTCACGACGATCCCCGTCGCCGACGATCGAGCGCCCGGTCGACGAACTCGCTCGCGCTTCCCAGGTAGCCGGCGGGGTCGAAGAGACGCGCGACCTCGACGGGTCCGAGATGCTCCACCACATCCGGACGATCGAGGAGCGTCTCTTCGAACGACCGCTTCCCGCTCGTCGTCTCCTCGGCGGCGGCGGTCACGAGATCGTCCGCGGCTCGGCGTCCGATCGCGGGCGTGAGCGCGGAGACGATCCGTTCGGCGAGGAGGAGTCCTCCGGTCAGCTCGAGGTTCGCACGCATCCTCTCGGCGTCGACCTCGAGGTGCTCCAGACAGTCGCGGATCCATGCGGCGGCCGAGCCCACGGCCTCCAGCAACTCGGCGAGCGCCTTCCACTCGGCGTGCCACGAGCCCGCCGCCCGCTCGTGCTCCTGGATCATGGCGGCGAGCAACGTGGCCACGAGGGCCGGCGCTCGCTCAGCGCCGGCGATCGCGGCGACGGCCGCCACCGGATTGCGCTTGTGCGGCAGCGTGGACGAACCGCCGCGGCCCGGCATGCCCTCGCGGACCTCCGCGACCTCCGTCTGCGCCATGAGCACGACGTCGCGGGCCACCTTGCCGATGGCCCCGGCGGCGACCCCCAACGCTCCGGCCAGATCACCGATCCGAGTCCTCTCCGTGTGCCATGCGATCGCCGGCTCGGCGAGACCCAGTTCCTCCGCGAACGCGCGCAGGACGGACAACCCTTCGTCGCCGAGCGAGGCGAGCGTCCCCGCTGCTCCCCCGAGCTGCACGGCCAGCCGCGTGCTCCGGACGGCGTCGAGTCGACCGACGGTCTCGTCCAGCGCGACCGTCCACCCCGCCGCCTTGAACCCGAACGTGATGGGGAGCGCGTGTTGCAGCAGCGTTCTCCCTGCCATGAGGGTGTCGCGATGAGCGGCGGCCATCGCCGCCGCGGCGTCAGCCGCGGCGGCGAGATCCCCGAGCAGAGGCTCGAGTGCCCGACGTGCGACGAGCATGGCGGCCGAGTCCAGGACGTCCTGACTGGTCGCCCCAACATGCACGAGGTCGGCGGCGGCCGGGTCGTCCACGACCTCTCGGAGCGCTCGAACCAGCGGGACGACCGGATTCCCGCTGTCGGTCGCCTCCAGGCCGATCGCCGCGATGTCGAAGTTCTCGGCGCGACACGCCCGCGCGATCGACGCCGCAGCCGCTGGATCGCTCAACCCGACGGTGGACTGCGCGCGCGCGAGCGCGGCCTCGACATCGAGCATCGCCTGGAGCCACGCCCGGTCGCTCACCGCGTCGCGGACGGCGCCGCGCGCGAGGACGCCGTCGAAGAGTCCGCCCGGGGACGGATCAGAGCTCGAAGAAGGTGGTTTCACGTTCCCCCTGGAGACGGATGTCGAACCGGTACCCGTCGTCGGTCGCTTCGGCGATCAGCGTTGATATGGCTTCGGGGTCGTTGATGCGCGACAGCACCGGATCGCGGGCGTTCGCGTCCGACTCGTCCGCGAAGTAGATCCGCGTGATCGCGCGCTTCAACAATCCGCGCGCGAAGACGGACACGTCGATGTGCGGGGCCTGGGGAGCGCCGTCCGCTGCGGGCACCACGCCGGGCTTCACCGTGAGGATGGCGTAGCGGCCGTCGGGATCGGAGCAACCACGACCGAAGCCTCGGAAACCGGCGACGGCGCCGCGCGGATCGTCCGGATGATCGAAGCGGCCGTCGGGGTCGGCCTGCCACGTCTCGACCATCGCGTCGGGCACCGGGTTCCCTTCGCCGTCGAGCACCGCTCCCCGCAGCCAGATCGCTCCCTCCGTGCCCTCGGGGACGACGTACGGGCCGTCGTCCCACGGGAGCCCCAGCGCGAAAAAGGGGCCGATCGTCTGCGAGGGCGTGCGAGGCGCGGTCATCCGTCGTCGTCCTCGTTCTCCAACGGCGTGGCTCCGACGCTGCCCAGGACGATGTCCCAGCGGAACGCCATCGCCCACTCCGGGACGGTCTCAGCGTGGTCGTAGCTCGAGACCAGCCGCTCGCGAACCTTCGGATCCGGGATCGAGTTGAAGATCGGATCCTGCGAGAACAGCGGGTCATCGGGGAAGTACATCTGGGTGATCAACCGCTCGCCGAAAGATCGCCCGAACAGGGAGAAATGGATGTGTGCCGGACGCCACGCGTTCGCGTGGTTCTTCCAGGGGTACGCACCCGGCTTGACGGTCACGAAGCGGTATCGGCCTTGGTCGTCGGTCAGCGCGCGCCCCGCGCCCTTGAAGTTCGGGTCGAGCGGCGCTGGGTGGGTGTCCTCGGGATGGGCGTAGCGGCCGGCGGCGTTCGCCTGCCAGACCTCCACGAGCGTGTTCCGCACCGGCCGGCCGTCGCCTCCGAGGACCCGACCGTGAACGATGATCCGCTGACCCTGGGGTTCGTCCGGATGCTGGCGCGTGAGGTCGTGGTCCAGCTCGCCGACGCGACCCTCACCCAGCAGAGGACCTGT